>JBEKRJ010000011.1:0-20444 GCA_049518835.1 Solirubrobacteraceae bacterium | reverse complement strand
ATCGACGGGTTGTCGGCCTTGCGCGCGATCTTGTCGACCTCGTCGATGTAGATGATCCCGGTCTCGGCCTTCTTGACGTCGTAGTCGGCGGCCTGGATCAGCTTCAGCAGGATGTTCTCGACGTCCTCCCCGACGTAGCCGGCCTCGGTCAGGGCGGTCGCGTCGGCGATCGCGAACGGCACGTTGAGGATCCGCGCGAGCGTCTGCGCGAGCAGCGTCTTGCCGCACCCCGTCGGGCCGAGCAGCAGGATGTTGGACTTCTGCAGCTCCACGTCGGACTCGCCCGTCTGCATCATCTGCACGCGCTTGTAGTGGTTGTAGACCGCGACCGAGAGCGTGCGCTTGGAGGTCTCCTGCCCGATCACGTACTCGTCGAGCACGTCATAGATCGCCCGCGGCTTGGGCAGGTTCTCGAGGTCGAACAGCGGCGTCGGCGCGAGCTCCTCGTCGATGATCTCGTTGCAGAGGTCGATGCACTCGTCGCAGATGTAGACGCCTGGGCCCGCAATCAGCTTCTTGACCTGCCGCTGGGACTTCCCGCAGAAGCTGCAGAGAAGCTGCTCGTTGGAGTCGGTTGGTCTGGCCATGGTCTTGGGAAAGTCACGGATTGCTTACTAGGACGTTCGCTGAGCAAGCGAGGCAAAAATCAAATCCCCGCCCACCCCGCGTGGCGTCTCTGGGTGAGGACCCGCCTCGCGCCGCCGGCACCGCCGGCGAAGCCGGTGGTGGGATGTCCTAGTGCTCGGAAATAACGCGATCGATGATGCCGTACTCCTTTGCCTCCTCGGAGCTCATGAAATAGTCGCGCTCGGTGTCCTTGCCGACCTGCTCGAGCTCTTTGCCGGTGTGCTTGGCGATGATCTCGTCGAGGCGGTGGCGCACGTCGATGATCTCTTTGGCGTGAATCTCGATGTCGGTGGCCTGCCCCTGGAAGCTCGAGGAGACCTGGTGGATCAGGATCTTCGCGTTGGGCAGCGCCATGCGCTTGCCGTGTGCGCCGCCGGACAGCAGCAGCGCGCCCATCGACATCGCGATCCCGACGCAGATCGTCTGCACGTCGGGCTTGATGAACTGCATCGTGTCGTAGATCGCCAGCCCCGCATACACCGAGCCACCGGGGGAGTTGATGTAGAGCGAAATGTCCTTGTCGGGATCCTCGGACTCGAGGTGCAACAGCTGCGCGACGATCAGGTTCGCGATCTGATCATCGACGGGCGTCCCGAGGAAGATGATCCGCTCGTTGAGCAGCCGGCTGTAAATGTCAAACGCACGCTCCCCGCGGGAGGTTTGCTCAACGACCATCGGTACGAGTGGGCTCATGGTCCTCGCTTCTTTTCCTTCCTCGGCCGGATTCCTGCCGAATGTAGCAACCGGTGCTGCCGCGCCGATCCGGTCAAACTACGTCGTGAGGGTACGCGCGTCCCCCGAGGCGCCTCCAGGCCCGCGCTGTCAGGCCCCTAGGCCTCGGAGCTGCCCGGCGTCCACAGCCGGCCCGGTCCCTGCTCGCTGTGCTCCTTGCCCGGCGTCCACAGCTTCTCCCGCGCCTGCGCCTGCTCGACGCTGATCGCCTTGGCCTCGCGCACCAGCAGCTCGAGCGCCTGGCGGCTGGCGACATCCGCCCGCACGGCATCCGCTCGGCCGTCCTCGCGCAGCCGCTCGAGCACCGTCTCCGGGCTTGCGCCGCTGCGCTCTGCGGCCGGGGTGAGAGCCGCCACGACGTCGTCGTCGGAAGGCTCGAGCTGCTCGGCCGCGACAACCGCGGCGAGCACCGCCTCGCGGCGCAACGCGCTTGCGGCCTCGGGCTCGGCCTCGTGCGCGAGCGCCTCCTCGTCCTTGCCGGTGATTCGCAGGTACGCCTCGGGCGAGATCCCCTGGCGCTTGAGCGCCGACAGCGTCTGCTCGAGCAGCTCGTGCGCGCGAGCGTGGATCAGCCGCTCGGGCAGCGCGATCTCGGCCTCGTCGACGGCCGCGTCGAGAACCGCCTGCTCGAACTCTCGCTCGACCGCGCGCTCGTCGGCCGCGCGCAACTTGGTCGCGATGTCGTCGCGCAGCTCGGCAAGCGTGTCCAGACCGGCCGCCTCGGCGGCGAACTCGTCGTTGAGCTCGGGCAACCGCTTGGCCTTGACCTCGTTGACGGTGACCTCGAACGTCGCTTCCTTGCCACCGAGCTCGCCGGGGTAATCATCCGGGAACGTCACCTGCACGGTGCGGCGATCGCCGGCGCCGGCGCCGAGCAACTGCTCCTCGAAGCCGGCAACCAGTCGGTCGGAGCCCAGCTCGATCAACTGGTCGCGCCGCTCGCCACCCTCGAACGGCTCGCCGTCGACGGTGCCTGCGTAGTCGACCACCACGTGATCGCCGCTGCTCGCGGGACGCTCGACGGTATCGAGCGTCGCGACGCGGTGGCGCAGCCGTTCGAGCTCCTCGTCGATCGCGGTGTCGGCGACCTGCGGCTCGCGGCGGCCGATCTCGAGGCCGCGGTAGCGGCCCAGCTTCGCTTGCGGGCGCACGCCGATCTCGATCGAGAACGACAGCGGCTGCCCTTCGGCCGGCAGCTGGTCGGGCACCTCGAGCTCGGGCTCGCCGATCGGCGCGATCCCGGCCTGATCGATCGCGTCCACGTACCAGCCCCCGAGCGCGCTGCGCAGCGCTTCGTCGAGCACGGCCTCGCGCCCGAGCCGGCGGAGCACGACCGGCGGTGGCACCTTGCCCTTGCGAAAGCCCGGGATCCGCATCTGGCGGCCCAGCTCCCGCGCCGCCTGCTGGACGCGGCGCTCGACCTCGTCAGCGGGGACCTGCGCCTCGACGCGCACACGCGACTCGGGCAGCTCGGTGACGGTTGTCTTGACGGCTGATGGCATTGAGCCGTTAGACGATAGCTTGATGCCGTGCTCTGGCGAGTCGCAGCCCGCGTCGTGACCGGTCCGGTGGCGTTCTTGCTCGCCGGCGTGATCGACATCGTCGTGTTCAGCTGGGCGGCGCTCCGCCGACGCCGGGCCGCAGCTCGATTCAGGTGATTGCACGATCGCCGCGCCGCCCGGGAGCGATCGCGGCTAAGCCGATCGCCTAGTCCAGTCTAGGCCTCCGATTGCGCGGGCGTGCGGCCACGGATCAGGTTTCGAACCTCGCGCAGGGCGACCGGCAGCGTGGTCGTGTCGTAGGTGCGCGAGGCACGGATGTCGGCGAGCATCCCCAGGCAGCGGTCGACCGCGGCGGCGTTGCCCTGTGCCCACGCGTCGACGGCAGCGTCGCTGGTCGCGCCGGCACCGCCGGCCTCGAGCACCTCGCGCGTGAGCGAGCGTTGCAGGCTGTAGAGGTCGTCGCGCAGCGCCGCGCGGGAGAGCGCCTGCCAGCGGTTGCCACGCGGGAGCTCGAAGATCCGGTCGCGCAACCAGTTGAGCTCCAGCCGCGAGCCGAGGCGGAAGTAGATGTCCATCACCCCCTCGGCGTCGCGATCGGTCGCGTCGCCGACCGCGACGATGTCGAGCACCGCGAGCAGCGACGGCATCCCGGCGACCCGCAGCGCCAGCTCGGCGGGCACCGCTGCCTGGCGCAGCTGCGCCGCGCGCGCGTCGAATGCGTCGCGGCCCTCGCCGTCGAGCACCCCGGGCAGCGCCGCCGCGAGCATCCGAGCAGCCGGAGCGAAGCGGCGGACGGTCGCCTCGATGTCGATTTGCTGCGGGTTGGCCCGCACCAGCCAGCGGGTGGCGCGCTCGACCAGCCGCCGGCCGTCGATCAGCATCATCAGCTGCGTGTGGGCGTCGACGGCGTTGTCGAGCGCCTCCACGGCCGACCAGAACGAGCGCATCTCGAACACCTCACGCGCGACCGCGTAGCCGCGCGCGAGCATCGACGGCGAGGCGCCGGTCTCCTCCGCCAGCCGGAACGAGAACGTCGTGCCGGCCCGATCGACCAGCTGGTTGGCGACGACCGTCGCGATGATCTCGCGTCGCAGCCGGTGGCCGCGCATCTGCTCGCCGTAGCGCTCCGGCAGCGGCGCGGGGAAGTAACGCTCCAGATCGTGGCTGAGGTAGGCGTCCTCGGGCAGGTCTGACTCGAGCAGCCGCGAGTAGAGCCGGATCTTGCAGTACGCCATCAACACCGCCAGCTCCGGCGCGACCAGCCCGTCGTGCGCCGCCTTGCGCTCGCCGATCGTCTCCTCGCTGGGCAGGTACTCGAGCTCGCGGTTGAGCCCCGAGACCTGCTCCAGATGGCGGATCAGGCGGGCATGCACGTCGATCATCGGGCCCGCCTGAGCAAGCGCGAGGCTCATCGCCTGCGTCTGCGTGTAGGACGCGTACAGCAGCCGCTCGCCGACGGCATCGGTCATCTCCGCCAGCAGCTGGTTGCGCTGCTTCTCGGTCAGGTCGCCGTCGGCCACCAGTCCGTCGAGCAGGATCTTGATGTTGACCTCGTGGTCTGAGCAGTTGACGCCGGCGACGTTGTCGATCGCGTCGGTGTTGATCGCACCGCCGGCGCGCGCATACTCGATCCGGCCGCGCTGGGTGAAGCCGAGGTTGCCTCCTTCCCCGACCACCCGACAGCGCAGCTCGCCGCCGTCGACTCGCAGCGTGTCGTTGGCCTTGTCGCCCGCGTCGGCATGCGTCTCAGTCGAGGCCTTGACGTACGTGCCGATGCCGCCGTTCCACAGCAGGTCGACTGGCGCTCGCAGCAGCTCGCGGATCAGCTCGTTGGGCGACAGCTCGTCGGCCTCGATCCCGAGCGCTTCCTGGGCCTGTGGCGAGATCGCGATCGCCTTCGCCGTGCGCGGGAACACCCCGCCGCCCTCGGAGATCAGCTGCTGGTCGTAATCGCGCCACGAGGATCGCGGCAGCTCGAACAGCCGCTTGCGCTCCGCGAAGCTGGCCTCGGGGCCCGGGTCGGGATCGATGAACACATGCATGTGGTTGAACGCCGCCAGCAGCTTGATGTGACGCGACAGCAGCATCCCGTTGCCGAACACGTCCCCGGCCATGTCGCCGATCCCGACGACGGTGAAGTCGGTCGTCTGGATGTCGGTCCCAAGCTCGCGGAAATGGCGCTTGACCGATTCCCACGCGCCCCGGGCCGTGATCCCCATCTGCTTGTGGTCATAGCCCTTGGAGCCGCCCGACGCGAACGCATCGCCCAGCCAGAAGCCGTACCGACGCGAGACGTCGTTGGCGATGTCCGAAAACGACGCCGTGCCCTTGTCGGCGGCAACGACCAGATACGGGTCGTCGTCGTCATAACGCACGACGCGGTCAGGCGGGACGACGGCGCCGCCGACGATGTTGTCGGTTAGGTCGAGCAGGCCCGCGAGGAACGTCCGGTAGCACGCGATCCCCTCGTTCTGCAGCGCCTCACGGCCCTCTTGCGCGGGCGGTCGCTTGACGACGAAGCCGCCCTTGGAGCCGACCGGGACGATCAGCGCGTTCTTGACCATCTGCGCCTTCATCAGCCCCAGCACCTCGGTGCGGAAATCCTCGCGCCGGTCCGACCAGCGCAGCCCGCCGCGCGCGACCCTGCCGCCCCGCAGGTGCACGCCCTCGACCCGTGGCGAGTAGACGAAGATCTCGTATCGCGGGCGCGGCAGCGGCAGCAACGGCACCCGCTCGGGATCGAGCTTGAACGACAGGTAGGACCGTTTCGCCCCGCGCTCGTCGACGCGGAAGTAGTTCGTACGGAGGGTCGCTCGCACGACCGACAGGAAGCTGCGCAGGATCCGGTCCTCGTCGAGGCTCTCGACGGCGTCGATCGCCGCCTCCGTCTGCTGCTCGAGCGCTTGCAGCTCCTGCTCGTCGCGGCGGTCGGGGTCAAAGCGCGCCTCGAACAGCCGCACGAGCAGCGTCGTGGTCGTCGGATGGCGGGTCAGCGTGCGCTCCACGTAGCCGTCCGAGAACGCGCTGCCGGCTTGGCGCAGGTAGCGCGCGATCGCACGCACGATCGTGATCTCCCGCCCCGTCAGCCCCGCGCGCAGCACCAGCCCGTTGAGGCCGTCGTCCTCGAGCTCGCCCCGCCAGACGCCGAGGAACGCCTCCTGGAAGATGTCGCGCACGCGCTCGAGGTCGTCGGCGACGCATCGCAGGCGAAAGTCGTAGATCCAGACCGCGGGCCCGCCGTCGGGCCTGACCTCGTAGGGACGCTCGTCGACCACCTGCGCGCCCATGTGCTCAAACGACGGCAGCACGTCTGACAGCGACACGCCGACGCCGCTGAACAGCTTGCAGCGCACCATCCCAGCCTGCAGCTCGAGCGGCCGGTAGAGGCTCAAGATCGGCTGGCCGGTGCCGGCCAGCTCTTCGATGCGCCCGATGTCGGCGACCGCCGAGCGCGCCAGCCAGTCGGCCCGGTAGGCGGTTCCGAACGCGTGCTCGTAGCGCTTGCACAGCTTCGTGCCCCGGTCTTCGCCGTGCTCCTCGATCAGCGCCTCGCGCAGGTCGTCGGTCCAGGCGCGCGCGGCATCGATCAGGCGCCGCTCGATGTCGGCGACTTCGTAGTCCGGCACCCCCTCGGGGCAGTGCACGACGTAGTGCAGGCGCACCAGCACCGACTCGGTCACTTGGATGCTGTAGTCGATCGTGCTGGCGCCGTAGGCCTCCTTGAGGATCCGCTCCACGCGCTCCCGGTTCTCGGTGTTGAACCGGTCGCGCGGGATCGTCACGAGGCACGAGACGAACCGGTCCAGCGCGTCCCGGCTGACGAACAGCCGCACCCGCTGGCGCTCGCCGAGCCCGAGCAGGCCCATCCCGATCTCGAACAGCTCCTGGGTCTTGATCTGGAACAGGGCGTCGCGCGGGTATGCCTCGACGGTCTCGAGCAGGGCCTTCTCGTCGTGGCTGCCGCGCGGGAATCCCGCCCGCTCGAGCACGCCGTTGATCTTGCCGCGTAGTTGCGGGATCTCGCGTGGGCTGACCCGATAGGCGGCGTGGGTGTACAGCCCGAGGAAGCGATGCTCGCCGACGACGTGCCCGTCGGGATCGAACTTCTTGACGCCGATGTAGTCCAGGTACGCGGGCCGGTGCACGGTCGCCCGCGAGTTGGCCTTCGTCAGCACGAGGACATGGGGCTCGAGCGCGAGCTCGCGCCGGCGAGCGGTCAGCCGCTTGTGCGGCTGGGCGGGGTCGCCGCGCAGGATCCCGAGCCCGGAATCGGGGACCGCGTGCACGCCGACCTCGTCGACGCCGCGCTCGATCGTGTACTCGCGGTAACCGAGATAGGTGAAGTTGCCGGCCGCGAGCCACTCCAAGAAGGCGCGCGCCTCGCGCGCCTCGGGCGCGTCGACGGGCGCCTGCGGGTCCCCTAGCGCCTGCGCAAGCCCCTGTGAGCGCGCGCGCATCAGCTTCCAGTCGGCGACTGCCGCAGCCACCTCGTCGAGTACCCGCACGACGCCGTTTCGCAGCCGCGCGAGCAGCGCCGGATCGGGCTCGCGCACCACCTCGACGTGCATGATCGACTCGCCGATCGCGTCCGCTGCCTCGACCCCAGGCTCGAGCACCTCGAGCAGCTGGCCGGAAGGGTCGCGGCGCACCCGAACCACAGGGTGGATCACGAGGTCGATCCCGTGGCCGCTGCGACCGAGCTCCATCGTCACCGAGTCGACCATGAACGGAATGTCCTCGGCGACGATCTCCAGCACCGTGTGCGGCGACTGCCAGCCGTGCTGCTCGTAGTCGGGGTTGTAGACGCGTACCTTCGCCTCGCCCGGCGAGCGCTGCTGCGCGAGGTTCCAGTGGGCCACCGCCGCGCCGTAGAGGTCGAGCGGCCTGCGCTCGGTGAGGTCCCCGGCCGGGACCCAGTGGTAGTACTGGCGCGCGAACTCCTCGCACGCGCCGACATGGTCCGCCGACATGCGCTCGCGCACGCGCGTGCAGACCGTTTCGATCAGCTCGGCCTCGAGATCCGCCGCCTTCACAGCCATGTCGCAGTGCCTCCTGGTTCTCCGCCGCAGCCTACTGCGCGCAGGACCCTGCTTCCATGCCGTACCCGTTATCCGGACGCCTCGCCACTTGACAAGGATACGAACATATGTTCGATGACCAGCGACGGCAACCCCTATACGCGCTTCCGGCGCGCGCTGCAGACCGGCAACGAGGCGCTCGTCACCGCCGCCGCCCGAGAGCTGCCGCGGATCGGCCTCGACGACGCGCTGCGGATCTGCCTGGTGCTGCGGGGCGGCGACCCCGAGCGCTACGACCGCGCCGCCGTCCGCTGGCTCGGGCGCTTCGCGCTCGAGGGCCGGCGCGTGACGATCGGCGACCTGCGCGCCGCGGCCGACGCGCTCGACGCGCTACCCGACCGCGCCGCCGAGGCGATGGAGCTGCTGCAGCGCCTATGCGTCGCCCACGGCGTCGGTTGAGCTCGCGCGGCGGGCAGCGATCGCGTCGCGCCCGCCGCGCCGATCACTCACCCGAGACACGGGTTCGGCTGGTCGCCGCTGTTGAAGTCGTTGTAGAGCGTGAGCGTCCGCAGTCCAGCCTCCGGGTACAGGACCCGCAGCAACGGCCCGTACTCGGCCGTCGAACTGCCGCCGAAGTGGTCGATCGTCCCGGGGATGTAGTTGCCACCGTCGCGCCAGGCGCACGCGCCGTCGTCGGTGCCCGTCGTGAAGAATGGATAGAACTGCGCCCCGTTGGGCGGGTTGACGCAGTTGGCGCCGGTGAACTTGTCGCAGAACGGCGGGTGGACCTGCGCGTTGGCCTGTTCGATCCGCGGCAGGTCGGTTTCGAACGCGATCGTCGAATAGTTCGTCGTCCCGTTTGCCAGCGGGCTGGTGAGCAGGACCGGAGACGGGTGCATCGCCTCGTCGACTGTGGGGTCGGGATTCGTCCCGGGCCAGTCGAGCTGATACGACTGCCCGTCGAAGTCCTCGTCGGCGCTGAAGCAGCCGTCGATCTCGACCAGCGACGAGGCGCTGGCCGGTACGCAGAAGTGCGCCTCGTCGTCTGGATCGAGCCTCGGGTCCTGGCCACCCGGCTTGATGCAGTTCAAGCCCGCGCTGACTGCCAGGCAGTTTTCGAAGTGGCCGATCTCGTCGGACATCGCGACGTTGTAGGTGTGCGCAGACCAGGTGTTGCCGCGCGGATCGGCGGTCGAGTACTCGGGGTGGAACGCGTACGGCGCCTCGTTGCAGGTCTTCGAGCTTGGCGTGTACAGGATGTGGCCGAAGCCGTTGGCGATCGAAGCGGTCATCGAGCCGCTCTGGCCGGTGGTCAGGTCCGTGAGGTCGATCCGGAAGCCGGCCGGCGTGTCGTGCATGTGGACCCGGATCACGTCGCCCGGGTTCATCAGCAGGTCCTTGCCGAGGTCCGGGTTGACCGCGCCGGGGTTCGGGGCCGCGAGCGTGCCCGTGAACAGCGGGTTGGCCGGCGCCTGGGACTTCCCGCTGAGGGTGATCCAAGCCCAGTTGATCGGCTCCGGTCCCCCCAGCACGTAGTTGTTGCAGGCCGCAGTGTTCTCGACGCCGGTGTTCTGGTCGACCGTGCGGCTGTCGATCGTCATCACCGCGCAATATTGCGTCGCCGTACAGCCAAAGCCCTCGAACTGCGGCACGTAGCCGGGCCCGTCGAACTGCAGCTCCATGTACGCGTTGCCCGGGTGCTTGCCGATGTAGTCCGGCGCCGCCGGATTGGCCCCGACGAGGTTGTTCGCATCGGAGTCAGGCGTGCACGTCTTGGTGAACTCCGGTGCCGACGCGGTGTCGCACAGCGTCACGCCGAACCAGAACGTTGGCCGCAGCTCGAAGCTCCACGTCGTGCTGCCGACGCCGCTGGCATTGGGCTGCACGCTCGGATCGGTGGGCAGGCGTGACCGTGTAGGTGATGTCGTTGCCAGACCCCGGTACGACTGACTTGAACTCGAGCGACGGCTCGTCGTGGCCGACATACTCGTCGCCCGGGCTGTCGTAGGAGTCCGCGCACGTCGAGGCCGGTCCCGAGCACAGCGGGTAATCGAAGCGTGCGTAGCCGGACTCGTCGTTGGGGGTGACCGCGCCCACAGCGCCGCCCGTGCCGACCGACAGGTACGCCGCGAGCGCAAGCGCGACGACGATGATGGACACGGGGCGAACTCGCTTCACTGTCGGTCCTTTCGTCGATCGGGGACGACCGCGCGGCTGGCGGCGCACCTCGTTGCCGCGACCGCAGCACGTCAGCTCCTCACCTCGCTGACCGGCCGATCCTAGTCTCCTCCCTTCCGCGCCGGCGGAGAACTTCTCTTAAATCTCGCTGTTGAATATCGGACGCGTGGCGTCAGAACGCCGAGGGCGCCCGACTGCGCTCAGGGACAGCTTGCCGCAGGAACGCTGCGGCCGACTCCCACGACAGCGCAGCGAGCTCCCCCGCCGCCCCGCCGGCGCACGCCTCGAGCTTGGCGCGCAGCTCGAGCTCGCTTGGCGGGCGTCCGGGTGCGCCCGGCGGGAGCGCCAAGGTCGTGCGCAGCGCGTCGCCACAGCCGCCCTCGAGCTCGCGCTCGACCTCGACGTCGACCTCGACCTCGACCTCGCCCGCAAGCAGGTGCTCGCCGGCCGCGGTCGCGGTCAGTTCGACGCACTCGACGAGCCGGCGCGCCTGGGGCCGCCGGACGGCGTCGTCGGTGAAGCTCGTCAGGTCGGGGCGGCCGTCGAGCAGCGTTGCCGCGAGGCCGTACTCGAGACTGAACTTCCCCTCCAACCCGGTACGCGGACGGTGGTGGAGCAACGGCGCGACCGCGCTTGCTGGGGTCGCAACGCGCACCTTTGTGACGCGGTCGGCGTTCGGCGGCGCGATCGCCGCCAGGGCGCTGATCGGTCGCTGGAGCGCATAGCAGCAGGGAAACAGCTTGATCGCGAGGCCATCGGGAACGGCCGGGCCGCTGCACTGGAGCGCCGACGGGTCACCGCCGACGAGCGCCAGCCAGTCGTCCAGAGCGCGCGGGTCCGCGCTCGCGCCCGCGCCGGCGAGCGCGGCCGCGCGAACGCCCGCCTCGGCGGCAAACCCGACCTGAAGCGCCTTCGCGGAGGTCCCGAACGCGCGCTGCACCCCGCCGGCAGCCGGGACCGCGAGCGCGAGCGCGATTGCAGTGCGCCGCGCATCGAGTCCATGCGCGACCGCCGCCGTGACCGCCGCCGCCGGCGCCCCGGCCGTGCAGGTGGCATGCCAGCCGGCACGGTAGTGCCGCCAGCCGAGCGCGACGCCAAGCCGCGCCATCGTGCCGGCGCCGGCGAGATACGCGCGCTCATCGCCGCCGCTGGCGAGCGCCGCCGGGACGCACACGGCGCTGATATGGGTCGTCGAGGGCATGTGCAGGTCGTCGAAGTCGAGCACGTGCGCCACCGCCGCCCAGTAGCCGGGCTCGGACAGGCGCTCGAACAGCTCCAGCAGCGGTTGACCGCGCGCCGCGAGCATCACCGCCACCGTGTCAAGTAGCGCCCGGCGCGCCAGCACGAGATCGTCCTGCGAGGGTTCGAGCGCGGTTGCCCACCGCGCGAGCTCGCCCGCTGCCCCTTGCCGCTCGCCGGACCGGTTCGCCGCCCGCCCTGTGAACGCGTCTGCCGGCATCCACTCCCTCGCATGTCGAGTTGCCACTGGCTGCGCCACGGCGCAGTGTACGGTCCTGTCTGCAGGGATCAGATCAGCCGGCCGGGGGATCAGATCAGACGGCCGGGGGGATCAGATCAGGCAGCAGCTCGTGCTGGACCGTTCCGCTGTCCGGACGATCCGTCGCCGACCCGCGCCGGGCGCAGCCCGCCGCCGACGTGAGCGATCAACGCCGCGCTCACATCGATGACCAGCTCGCGATCGAACGTGAGCACGAACTCGAACCGGCGGTCGTGATCCGGGCCCTGGTCGCCGAGATCGCGAGCGACGAGCGCGGCCGCGAAATGGGGACCGAGCACCGCAAGGTCCCACTCCCCCACCAGCGCGTGGGTCTCGGCCGGCGCTGCGCCCCGGACGCCCCGGGCCGGCGGGTCCGGCATCCCGGCGCCAAGCGCGGCGGTGAACGCGGCATCCCTGGCCAGGCGCTCGAAGCGCATTCGCGTCGCCGGCGTGAAATGCCGGACGTGCTGGAAGTTCGCGATCACGACCGCATGCTCGCCGAGCGTCGCCGCCTGAGCTTCGAGCGCTCGCGAGACGCTCAACAAGACGGCCTTGCTGCCCAGGCGCAGCCCCCGGCGGCCGTGGACCAGCGCCACCGGCGAGCGCGGGACGGCCCGCGCCGGCAAGCCAAGCGTGGCGGTCGCACGCGTGACGGCAGGGGCGGACGGCAGTGGCCCCGGGCGCCCGAACAACCAGCCCTGCGCCAGCGTCGCACCGAGCGCCTGCGCGGCGAGTAGATGGCGGTCGCGTTCAACGCCCTCGGCGAGGATCACGGCACCGCTCGCCTCGGCGTATGCGCAGACACCGTTCATGACCTCGCCGGAGGACCGTCTCGGGTGTGCGTGGATCAGCGACATGTCGAGCTTGACGAAGAAGACCTTGAGCTCGCCGGCGATCGGAGCGAGCGCGGTCGCGACGGCCCGCGGCGCGCACCCCAGCACCTCCGGTTCGACGTTGATGAACAACGCCGCCGGCGAGCGCAGTCCCGCCCGCAGCGCAGATTGCACCGCGTCCCAGCGACACGCTTCGTCAAGCTCGCGGATCCGGCCCTGTGACTGCGCCGCAGCGAACAGCTCGCGCGGGAGCTCCAGCCGCGAGCCACTCGGCCCGCGTGCGAGCGCTTCATAGGCGACGACGTCGCCGTCCGCGACCGTCACGATCGGTTGAAAGACCGTTCGCAGCCCCGACGCGATCACGGCCGGCAGCGATTCCGTGCCCATTCCGAGCGGTCGCGCATCAAGCGCAGTGACAGTCATCCATAACGAGCATCGGTTCGCCGATCGCGAGGGTTGACGGGCGTGGACGCTCGTCTGATCGCGTCAGATCGCCGGCCAGTGCCCGTCCCGGCGTCGGCGAACGCGCCGATCACAGGTTCACGCCTCGGTCACGAGCGCCGTCGGACTCCCGGCCGTCAGCTTCGGGTCGTACGAGCGGCGCGACGCTGGTAGATTGATTGCTCCGCGGTGGGCGTAGCTCAGCTGGTAGAGCTCCTGGTTGTGGTCCAGGCGGTCGGGGGTTCGAGTCCCCTCGCTCACCCCTCAAGAAAGTCCTGCTAGTCACCACCTTTTTCGTTCCGGCTGGTTCCGCAGGAGGCGTTCGGATGCCGGCTTAGGGTGCAGGAGGGGTGCATCACGATCTGATCTGAGGGTGCTTCCAAACGGCGGGCGCGCCGTGGCGGCCGCGCCGGCGCCGAGAGGCTGCCGTGAGCGACCGTCGCGTCTGCCTGGAGGAGTGGTGCCCGGAGTGCGGGGCGCCGCCGGGGCTGCGTTGTCGTCAGCTTGTGTGGAGGCGGCATCCGAGTCCGGCGGCGAGTCTGCATGTGGCGCGCGGGTGGCGGGCGCGCCGGTGCCCGACGTGCAAGGCGTGGCCGGGCGAGCCGTGCCGTACCCCGTCGGGTCGTCAAGCGTCGGGGACGCATGTGGCGAGGCTTCGCGCCGGCCGCGTCGAGCTGCTGTTGCGCGACGCGGTCTGGGAGGAGCTCGAGCGGCGTGGCATATCGCTCGCGGTGATCGCGTTCTCAGGGCGAGCGGGGAAGGGCGGCAAGGTCGAGTCGATCACCCACACCGTGGTCGACCGCGAGCAGCCGGGCAATCTCGAGCGGTGGCGCTGGCCGGTCGCGGTCGTGTGTGCGCTCGAGGCGCCCGTCTGGGACCGCCTCGGCGCGTTCGCCGGCCAGCCGACGATCCGAGGGACTGTCAAGTGGACGGTGGCTGAGCGGCGACTGGTGATTGCCGGCCGCCGCGGCGACGAGAGGTTCGAGGAGGTCGTGCGATGACGCCGGCCTGTGTCGTGCTCGACCGGATTCGGGGGCCTCCAGAGAACGAGAAAGACCGGGCGGCCCCCCGGTCTTCCAGTACATAGGCGCCGTCAGCGCTGAACAGAAAGTAGCTGTGCGCAGTCTAACCCGGTTGCGGACCGAACACAACCGCCACGAGGGTCGCTGCGCGCTCCGCCCAGGCCTGAGAAGTCATCGCGAGCGCCGTCGATCGCCGGCGGTGGCGATGGCTCTCCAGGCCACCACCACCACGCTGCGGCAAGCCGCCGTCGAGCGGCTGGGCGCGGATACGTTCGAGTCATACCTCGCCGAACTGGAGGTCGTCGAGGCCTCGCCCGAGCGGGTCGTGCTTCGCGTGGGGCCGACGCTCGCACGCGAGGCGTCGCGCCGCTGCGGCCAGGCGCTCGCCGGCGTCTGCCGGCAGCTGTTCGGCCCTCGCCGGGTGCTGCTGGCCGGCGACGGCGAGTCATTCGAGCTTGGCGAGAACACCGTCCGCTGCGTTCAGACTCTGGAGCCGCGCACGCCGGCGAAGCCCAGGCGAGCTGGTCGTGGCCGGCGGCGGGTGCGTCAGCGCTCGGGGCCGTGCGGGCAGCCGGGGATCAAGGCGCGACTGGCGGCGCAGAGGTCGTTCCGGGTGCGGTTCGCGATCGCGGCGAGCCTGCCGAAGGTGGCCAGCCAGGCGTTTGGCCGCCACAGTCCGGACGAGCCGCTTCGGTACGTCGGCCGGTGGGGCCGGGCGTACGGCGAGCGGACGCTGACGGCGTTTCACCTCCGGCTGCTGGCGGGCATCCTGCGCCTCGCGCAGGCCGGCTGTCTGACCGAGCAGGGGGTGTTCTGCTCGATCAACCTGCTGCTGCTCGCCGCCTTCCCCCCGATCCTCAAGCACATCCTCGTCCGCACCGCTGAGGAGCCCGAGCGGCTGCGGCCGCTCGCGGAGATCATGCAGCGCGGCGAGGACGGCCGCTGGCAGCCGACCTCCAAGCTGGCGCGCGGCGGCGGCGC
This sequence comes from Solirubrobacteraceae bacterium, assembly GCA_049518835.1. Classification (GTDB taxonomy): domain Bacteria; phylum Actinomycetota; class Thermoleophilia; order Solirubrobacterales; family Solirubrobacteraceae; genus Palsa-465. The sequence goes on along the minus strand of JBEKRJ010000011.1, from coordinate 5,612 downwards.
GAGCATCCTGATCGCCCTCAACGAATGGGTCCTCGAGGCGCTCGACGCGCCGACCAGCGAGGCTGGCACGACGTTCGCGCTGTTGGACAGCGGCCCGTTTCTGGCGGTGGGGTCGCGGCGGCTGTTTAGCTGGCAGCAGGCTTGCACCGCGCCGCCGGTCAACCCCAAGGCGCCGCTGCCCGACGGCGTGCCCAGACCTCCGAGCAACACCGTCTACAAGCAGATCGACCTCAACCACGTCAGCGTCCGCGACTTCGGCCGCCACGGCTGCGACCTGGACCGGATCTGCGACGACATCCGCGAGGACTTCCGCGGCGAGCACGGACTCGCGCAGATCGACCGGCGAATCCACTCCGTGCACCCGGTCTGGTCAGGCGGCGTGCTTTCGCTGTGGGTGTGCTGGCGCACCGCGCGCGAGCTGCCGCACCGCGGCGAGCTCCCCCGCCGCTTGGCAGCCCGGAAGCGGTGGCAAAACCGCCGACACGAGGCGGCGCGGACACGCGGGCAGCGCAATCGCCAGGATGCCGCGCACGCCGGCGAAACCTCGACAGCGCGGACCGCGCGGTCTGAGCGGGGCGTGCCGAAGATCGTCGCGCTCGCCCGCTCGCAGACGGCCTCCGGCGACGACGGCGACGGCTGAGCCCCGGGGGCGTCGGACCCCCGGGGGCTCGGACCCGTTCGAACCTTCCACAGACGCGACAATCGTTGCGGTCGAGCCCTCGAGCCCGATCGCTAGCCTGCACCCGCGTCCGAGGTTGAACGCGCTCGAGCTTGCTTCGGGCGCATCGGCGACCGCTTTCCGCGTGCAGATAATCACCCAAGACGGCATTGAGCCGGCATCGGGTCCCCGATCGCCGGCGGCGGCGCCCTCGCGGGCGGTGATCGGCGGCGTTCGTGCGCGTCAGGATACGACTGACCGCGCGCCAGGCTCAGACCGCCCCGCTGCCGCTAATACGATCGACCGCACGCCCGGGTCAGACCGGCCGCGGACGGCGATCGGACCGACCGCGCGGCGCCATCTTCTAAGAAGTACGGTCAGACGGGCGTTTTCTAGCGGCTCGCGCCGCGTCGACCGGTATCCGGGTGAGTTCGTTGACCGTTGCGGCCGCGCGGCGCGATCGTGGCGACCATGACCACCACGACAGCTCTCGTTCCCCCGCACAGCCTCGAGGCCGAACGGTCGGTCCTCGGCGCGATCCTCCTGACCGGCGCCCAGTCGCTCGAGCCGATCGCGCACGAGGAGCGCCTGGCGGCCGAGCACTTCTACCGCGAACAGCACGCGACGTCTACCACGCGATGCTCTCGCTGCACATGCGACAGGAGCCGATCGACACGCTCACCGTCGCTAACCAGCTCGCCGAGCGCGGCGTCCTCGAGCAGTGCGGCGGCAGCCCAGGGGTCGACGAGCTCGCCGGCTGGGTTCCAGCGGCCGGACACGCCCGCGCATACGCGCGGATCGTCCGCGACCATTCCACCCGCCGGCAGCTGCTGCGCGCCAGCTACGAGATCCAACAGCGAGCGCTGACTGGCCGCGGCGACGTCGACGAGCTGCTCGCCGACGCGAGCAAGCGCGTCGGCGACCTGCTCGAGCAGTCGCTCCCCGCCGGCTCGCGGGGCGCTCGAGGGGCTGCGTCCCGGCGAGCTGGTCATCCTCGCCGCCAGACCCTCGCAAGGCAAGAGCGTCCTCGCCCAGCAGATCGCCACCCATACTGCGCTGCATGGCAACGGCACCGTCGTGTTCTCGCTGGAGATGTCCCAAGGCGAGCTCGCCGACCGGCACTTCGCCGCCCGCGCCCGGATCCCCTACGGCAAGATCCGAGGCGACACCCTCGCCGACCGCGACCTTGACCGAATCGTCACCGAAGCGGCAGGCTGGGCGAAGGACACGCCGCCGCTGGTGGTCTGCGAGCGGGCGCCGCTGACGATCGCCGATCTGCGGTCCGAGGCGATCCGCTGGCATCGCCGACTCCCAAGCGGCCTGCGGCTGATCGTGGTCGACTACCTCCAGCTCCCTCGCCGCCGAAGGACCGGTTCGCCAATCGCTACGAGCAAGTCACAGAAATCTCACGCGCGCTGAAGCTGCTCGCCAAAGAGCTCCAGGTCGCGGTGCTCGCCGTCGCGCAGCTGTCGCGCGAAGCCGAACGACGGCCCGACAAGCGCCCCCAACTCTCAGACCTCCACGACTCCGGCGCGCTGGAGCAGGACGCCAACACCGTGCTTTTGCTCTACCGCGCCGACCGACACGACCAGAACGCCCAGCCGGGGCTTACCGAGGTGATCATCGCCAAAGCCCGAAACGCCGAATGCACCACCGTCGAGCTGGACTTCGAAGGCGCCTACCAGCGCTTCCGCCCGACACAATGACGCGAATGTGTGTCCGGCTGACGGAGATCGGGCGCGGTTAGGATCTGACCGAACAAGCGATGAGCAGACAGCGGTGTGAGTTGTGCGGGCGTTGGTTGCGAGTCGTCGGCAGCCGGCATCTCGCGCGCGTGCACGGCATGACGCTCGCTGACTACCGCAGGATCGTCGAACGGGATCAGGCCGGCCCGGCCGGCGGACAGCTGCCCGACGGCACCCCCTACTTCGGCAAGCTCGGCGAGATGGCCTACGACCCCGACACGGACCTGATGCAGTGTCATCTCTGCGGCAAGTGGCTGAAGTGGGTCGGCGGAATGCATCTCAAATACCGCCACGACGGCTGGACGATCGCCGACTACCGGCACGCGTTCGGCCTGAGCGCCTCGCAGAGCACCGTCGCGGCGCACAGCCGGACGCTGCTTCGCGCCCACGCGATCGAGCGGCTCGACCGAGCTCGGCTCGGCTCGCCGCTCGGCGACGGAGGCCTGCAGGCGAAACGGTGGAAGTCGCTCGCCGAGCGCCGCCCCGAGCTCGTGAGCGAGCTTCACCCTGACCGCAACGGCGATCTCGATCCGACCACGCTCGGCGTGTGGTCCTCGGAGCGGGTCTGGTGGCGCTGCCGACAATGCGGCTGTGAATGGCAGACGCGAGTCAGCGGCCGCGCCGCCTATAACAGCGGGTGTCCCGCATGCGGTCCGCGCGCTGCGCTCAAAGCCCGCCACCGCGACCCGGCCGGCTCCAGAGCGCAACGGTCACTTGCCGCGTTGCGCCCCGACCTCGCGGCCGAACTGCACCCGGATCGCAACCCCGGCGTTAACCCGCAACAGCTCCGCGTGTTGTCAAAACAGAAAGTCTGGTGGCGCTGTCAGGAGTGCGCGCACGAATGGGAAGCGATGATCGTCAACCGCCAACAGGGCACCGGCTGCCCCCGCTGCGCCACTACACGACGAGCAGCGACATACCAACAGAACCGCTCGCTCAAAGCCGATGGCAATCCACGGCCACCATGCGAACAACACACCGGCGCGCCACAATCAAATTGAATCAAATCAATCAAACCGCGGTCCCGAAGCCGGCAACAGCCGAGCAAGCGCACGGCGTTGACCGGCGCGACGCGCTCCGACACGATGCGGCGGCGGCGAACCGGCCGCCGCCAGCGGCCAGTCGCGCGAGCCGCCGGTTCGGGTCAGTCTGTCGCACGTCGCGCCCGGATCGGACGAGCCCTCAACCCCCTTCACAGCCGTCGACGATGACAGGCACCGCGAGGATCGTCGCATCGGCGTCTGGCCCTGCAGGCTCCGCGTGAGCGAGTCACGCACGCTGGGCTCAATCACCGAACGTGATCACGCTGCGGATCCCGTCTTGGCGCTCCATCAGCTCGAATCCGTGGTTCACGTCGCGCAGTTCGAGCCGGTGTGAGATGAAGGGATCGACGTCCAGTTGTCCGTCGAGGTAGAGCTGCACGAGTTCCGGGACCTGATCGCGTCCCTTCACGCCCCCGAACGACGACCCGCACACGCGCCTGCCGGTGATCAGAAGCCGCGGCACGATGTCGAGCGTCTCGCCCTTGCCGGCCACTCCTGTGATCGTGCACAGACCCCAGCCCATCCGGGCCGACTCGACCGCCTGGCGCATCACCGAGACTAGCCCCGTTGCCTCGAACGTGTAGTCCGCGCCAAAGCCGCCGGTCTCCCCGAGCACCCGAGCGACGGCGTCCTCACCCCCCACCCAGACGTCGGTGGCGCCCTGTCGCCGAGCCAGTTCCAAACGCTCCGGGGACAGGTCAACGCAAATGATCCGTTCCGCGTCGCGCAGCCTGCAGCCGGCGACGGCCCCGAGGCCAACCATTCCGGCGCCGAACACCACGCACGTCGATCCGGCCTGCACCTGCGCGGTGTTGATCGCCGCCCCGAGCCCGGTCGAGAGCCCGCATGCGAACAAGCAGGCCCGATCAGGTGCAGCCTCCGGCGATACGCGTGCGAGCGCGATCTCCGGCATCACCGTGTACTCGGAGAAGGTACTCGTTCCCATGAAGTGCCGAATCGGCTCTCCGGCTCGCGACAGCCTTGTCGTTCCGTCGGGGAGGTACCCGCGGTTCTGCTGCTCGCGGATCGCCAAGCAGAGATTCGTTCGTGGGCTGCGGCAGTGCTCGCACTCGCGGCACTGGGCAGAGAACAGGGTCACCACCCGGTCGCCCGCAGAAACGCTCCTCACACCATCCCCAACCCGCTCCACGATGCCGGCCCCCTCGTGACCGAGGACCGTCGGCGCGTAGCCCGAGGGATCCGCACCCGAAGCGGCGTACATATCTGTGTGGCACACCCCGCACGCCTCCAGCCGGACGAGCACCTCGCCGGCGCGCGGCTCCGCCAGATCGACGTCGGTCACGTTGAGCGGCTGGCCGAACTCCTCCAGCACTGCCGCGCGTATCTTCACCGGCAGCATCGTATCCGGACGAGGCGCGCACCCAAGTCAAGAGCGAGTCCTGGTCAGGCCGCCCGGGGGCCAGCGCGCCCGCCCACGTCCCGGCGGCGCGCCAGTGGCCGCTCGGGGTTAGCTGACGCGACCGAGGCCCAGGAAGGAGGAACTGGATGTCTCGGCGCAGGCTCACCACGGTGGCACGATCCCTCTGCCCCGGGCGAAACGAAAGCCGGTGTCCAAGAGTCGCCTGGATTTCACCGCGCGTCGCCAAAGACAGGTGCATCGCAAGTGGGCGACTCGAGCAGCCTCCTCGGTCGCCCAGCGCGGACCGGAATCGCGCGCGCGATCGCATCGTCCACGGGATGGCGCGTCGCGCGAACGCGCTCACCGATCCGAGCGGCGAACTTCGGGTGCGCGTGCCGAGCGGCACGCCGCTGCAGAGCACCCGTGCCAGCTTGCAAGCGATCGCCACGCGGCCAGCGACGCCAACTGAATGCATGAGCACCCCAGCACCCCCTCCGGCTCGCGCTCAGGCAGCCAAACGGCAAATGGCGCCTGCCGGAGCGAAGGGCTCCTTACGCGTGAGCATGTACCCAGATCGCCCCGCAGAGACGCCGCGCGAGGTCGATCTGAGCGATCTTGGGACCGCGCTGGCGACCGAGCCGGCGCTTGGTCTGCTGGCAGCGCTCGCAGTAGAGTGGATGCGAGCTGGCGGCGATCGCTGCCTCCATCAGCCCCCAGCGCAGATAGCGGGGGCCGTGCTCAGACAGCGGGCCGCGGTGGTCACTCTGGCCTGACCGCTTGACGCGCGGGCACAGCCCGGTGTAGCC
>JBEKRJ010000010.1:0-21795 GCA_049518835.1 Solirubrobacteraceae bacterium | reverse complement strand
GGACTCGTAGTGCCAGCCGATGCCGTAGGTGGCAAACGCGTTGTCGATCGCGTCGTCGAAGCCCGCGTACAGCGCAGCCCGCACGCGCGGCTGCGGGATTTGGGGGTGGATGTAAAGCGGGGCGCGAAGCGAAGCGGCGGCCTCGAAGATCGGCCAGTTGTCGGGGTGGTCGAGGTTGCGCTCACCGGTGCGGCCGAACAGCAGGGCGCCGTTGAGGCCGAGCTTGGTGACCGCCCGCTCGAGCTCTCGAGCGGCTGCGGCGGGCGCGGGGGTGGCGAGCGTGGCGAAGCCCTGGAAGCGGGCCGGGTGGGCGTTGACGAGCTCGGCGATGCGGTCGTTCGTCTCGATCTGCAGGCGGGTGGCGTCCTCGGCCGGAAGGTTGTGCAGGCCGGGTGAGGTGAGCGAGATCACCTGGACGTCGAGCCCGGCCTCGTCCATCGCCGCGATCCTGCGCTCTCCGACCTCGCGCAGCCGCTCCCCGATCTCCCCCGGAGGCGCACTGGCGCGCGAGTCCTCGCTCTTGCGGGAGTCGAGCCGGCGCCACGCCGTGACGACCTCGTCGGTGACGAAGTGCTCCTCAGTGCCGATCGTCTTCATCTTGGTGTCTCTCCTGTCGGTGTCATGGTCTTGATCTGAGTCTTCCAGCCGAACGAGTAGCCGAGTCGTATGAATGCAGATACGCGACCGCGACACGAACTCGCCACGCGTGCGCGTGAGACACTGCTTTGGTGACCGGCATTCGGACCACGAGCGCGCGGCCCTGGTGGCGCACGACGCGCAGCGTGCGCGGCATCTTTGGATGCTCGAGTTTGGATCGCGGAGTGAGTTCAATGATCCGAGCCTCGCCTACCGCAGGTTGTTCGCTGAGTTCCTCGGCACCTTCATGCTGATGCTGATGCTGGTGCTGGTGCTGGTGCTGGTGCTGGTCGCCGTCGCCGGTGACTGGACCGCTGATTGGGTGTATGTCGCGGGGCCGCTGATCGGGGCGGTGATCGCCGTTGGCGGCGCCGTGATCCTGCGCGGCCGCGGTGGCGATCCGACCGCTCGCGCGGCGGCGTCCGGTGGGCTCGACTCCGAGCCTGAAAGGGTACGGCCGCGGCTCTGACCGTACGGCGCGTCGTCAACGCTTGGCCGAGCCGGCCCGTTGGCCTTCTGCGATCATCCGGTAATGGCGAGGAAAGGCGAGTCCGAGTCCGAGTCCGCTGTGCAGATCAAATGGGCCGCTGACGTAGCAGACCACGATTACGGCGCGGCCGAGGCCTACCTCTCGCTCAAGCTCGGCGAGGACGATGTCGCCAAAGCCGTCCAACGCCTTCGAAAGGCTGCGCTCACCACCCGCCGCGCGAACGACATCCTCCGAGCGGCGGGGCTGACGGCGGCGGCGCTCGACGATCCGGGCGTAATGAAGGACCTGATCAAAGCGATCGAGGGCGAGCGTCTCAGCCCGGTCCTCGTTCTGGGCGCAAGGAAGGGAGCCGACATCGCGGACGGCTTCCATCGAGTGTCACTGGCATACCGACTCGACCCCTACGCGGAAGTGCCGCTGAAGCTCGGGTGACGAACCCACCGCGCAGGGGCCTCGGCTTGGCGGGCAACTCACAAACGCGATCAAGCTCAGAGCAACTCGCCGAGGGCGACGCGGATCAGCACATCACGACGACGGAGGCGGCCCCGGCGCGGTCCGCGCAGGACGAGCCCGGTACGGTCGGCCGTCAGCTCGGTGCCGTCGGGGTAGGCGATCTCGAGTGAGTCGAGGTCGTAATCGCGAATCGTGCGAGCCGCGACCCGCGCGCGCTCACCTGGGTCTGAGCGCCGTGCCGCTCCCTTGAGCATGGAATCGAATGCGAGCGTCTCGGCGTCGGCGCCCCAGTACTCGAGCACAAGCTCCCGTTCGCCCTCGAGCTCGCGGGCACGCAGCCGCGGTCCGGGTGGCGATCGCCGGTGGCGCTCGGTTACGTTGACGCCGTACTGATCGGCGCGCGCGCTGCAGCGTCCGCGACTGGCCCGCACCACGGCAGCGTGGCTGAGCCGCCCGCACGTGATGGCGGCGAGCGCAATGCTCAACCGCTGTTGCTGCTGGCCTCTGACCGACACGCCGCCAAAAGATATGCGTGCAGCTCCCCTGGAGGCGCGAACTCTCTGCGCTGCACGCGGCGGACCGTTCCCGCCGCCCGTCCAGGCCTAGAATGACTCCGCCTTGAGCAGCAACGGCTTTCAGTCCGCAAACCCCGGCCGCGACGGGCAGCGGGTCGGCACAGCGCGCTTTCTCGGTGAGGACGTGGCGAAGATCCACGATCCTGTCTGGGGAGTGACGGGCAACCTCGGCGACAGCCAGTGCTACCTCGGCGTGCTGGCGAAGGTGGCGGCCATCCAGAGAGCGCTGTCAGAGCGCGTGCGCAGCAACGGGCTGGCGGTGCGGCTGATCGCGCCGGCGTACACGATCGGCATCTCGGACGGGCAGCTGAACGGCACTGCCTGCATGCGCTTCTCGTTGATCGGCCGCGAGCTCGTCAACGAGAGCGTCGACCTGCACCTGAACGCCAACAGCATGGCGGGTCTGATCGCGGTCGTCGCGTGCGACAAGCCGCCGGTCGGAACGCTCGCCGCGATCCTCGAGCACAACGCGCCCGCCGTGCTGTTGTCCGACGGATCGATCAGGCCCGGCACCGACCCGCAGACCGGCGAGCGGATCGACATCGTGACAGGGTTCCAGTTCGCTGGCGACCCCGACTCCGCCATCCGCGCGCGGCTCGCTTTGCATGCCTGCCCGGGTCAGGGCAGCTGCGGCGGCATGTTTACCTACAACACGATGCAGACGTTCATCGCGGTGCTTGGGATGGAGCCGCTGCAGATGGTCGCGCCGGCCTCTGACGACCCTCGCCGGCTGAAGGAGTTCCCGGACCAGCTGATCGACTGCCTGGTCGCGATGACAGACGCCCGGATCGCTCCGCGCGACATTGTCACGCCGGCGGCGGTGCGCAACGCCCTGACGGTCGCGATCGCGATGGGCGGATCGACCAACGTGGTGCTGCACAGCGTCGAGATCGCGCGTGCTGCCGGGTTTGACCTCTGGGATGACGTGCTCAGCCAAAGCGAGTTCAACTCCCTCTCGCGCCGGCTGCCGGTGCTCGTCAACATGCGCCCGTTCGGCTTCTACTCGATGGTCGACATCGATGCCAAGGGTGGCCTGCAGGTGGTCGTCAAGGAGCTGCTCGAGGCCGGCCTGCTCGACGGCGAGGCGCTCACCTGCACCGGCGAGACGCTTGCCGAGCAGGTCAGCCGGCTCGATCCACCAGCGCCCGACGGCGACGTGGTCCATCGCGTCGCCAAGCCCTACAAGGACACGGGCGGGCTGCGGCTGCTGCACGGAAACCTGGCGCCCGACGGGGGCGCGGTGCTGAAGATCGCCGGCGTCGAGGGCGGGCTGCAGGACGGTATCTTCCGCGGTCGGGCGCGCGTCTTCAACAGCGAGCGCCAGCTGATCGAGGCGCTCGAGCAGGGCCCCGACTCGTTCGCCGACCACGACATCGTCGTGATCCGCTACGAGGGGCCGCGCGGGGCCCCAGGGATGCCGGAGCTGCTGGACCCGACGTCGCGGATCACCGTTCTGTGCCGCCAGCGCAGGATCACGATCGCGCTGATGACCGACGCACGCTTCTCGGGCGGGTCGGTGGGGCTCGTGATCGGCCACGTCGCGCCGGAGGCGTTCCTCGGCGGACCGATCGCGCTGATCGAGGACGGCGACGCGATCGTCGTCGACATCAACGCCGACCGGATGGACTGCCCCGAGCTCGACGACGCGAACGAGTCCGCGCGCCGCGCGCAGGCGTGGCGGGACGCGGCCGACGCCAACGGCGGAGTCCACCCACAGGTGACGCCGGTCTCGAGCCGGGTACTGACGCGGATGCGAACGTCCGCGCGGCCGGCGCTGCGCGGCGCCGGCATGGCGACGGGCTAGCGACCGCTTTAGCCACCGCAAGCTAATACCGGGGGTTGGGGGTAAGGGTCCTAAGCTAAAAATCGGCTTAGGCGGGGCTAGGCGCGCATCCTCACGGGTAGCCCAAAAATGCACGCCCGCCCAGAGGGAGGGCCAGCGCGGATCATTGCGACTTGCCGAGGAGGCGTTAGATGCGTGACGAACAGCGGCCGGTGACGAGTACCGACTCCGGAATTCCAGCCACGAGCGACGAGTTCTCCCTCACCGTCGGTCCGAGCGGGCCGATCCCGCTGCACGACCACTATGTCGTGCAGAAGATGCAGCACTTCAACCGCGAGCGGGTTCCCGAGCGCGTCGTCCATGCCAAGGGCGGCGGCGCGCACGGCTTCCTCGAGATCACCGAGGATGTCAGTCAGTTCACCAAGGCGAAGTTCCTGCAGCCCGGCAGGCGCTCGCCAGTGTTCCTGCGTTTCTCAACCGTCGCCGGCGAGCAGGGCTATCCCGACACGGTGCGGGATCCCCGCGGGTTTGCGATCAAGATCTACACCGAGGAGGGCAACCACGATCTGGTCGCCAACAACACCCCGGTCTTCTTCGTGCGCGACCCGTCCAAGTTCCAGGACTTCATCCACTCGCAGAAGCGCCTGCCGGACACGGGGCTGCGCAGTAACAACATGCAGTGGGACTTCTGGACGCTCTCGCCGGAGAGCGCGCATCAGGTGACGATCCTGATGTCCGACCGCGGCATCCCCCGGACGTGGCGCCACCAGAACGGCTACAGCTCGCATACGTACTCGTGGATCAATGCTGGTGGTGAGAGGTTCTGGGTCAAGTACCACTTCAAGACCGTGCAGGGGATCGAGAGCTTCACCCAGGCCGAGGCCGACCAGATGGCGGGCGACGACCCCGACTGGCACCGGCGCGACCTGTCGCAAGCCATCGCCTCGGGCAACGCGCCGGAGTGGCGACTGATGATGCAAGTGATGCCGTTCGACGACGCGCCCGGCTATCGCTTCAACCCGTTTGACCTGACCAAGGCCTGGCCGCACGAGGACTACCCGGAGATTCTGGTCGGGCGGCTCGTGCTCGACCGCAACCCGGAGAACTTCTTCGCCGAGGTCGAGCAGGCGGGGTTCTCACCCGCGAACCTCGTCCCCGGCACGGGCCTCAGCCCGGACAAGATGTTGATGGCGCGGATCTTCTCCTACCATGACACCCACCTCTACCGGATCGGCACCAACTACGAGCAGTTGCCGATCAACTCGCCGAAGTCGCCGGTGCACTCCTACAACAAAGAGGGTGCGATGACCTACCACCACGCGGGCGCCCAGCCCGTCTATGCGCCGAACTCGCTCGGCGGCCCGCAGGCTCGCGGCGAGGACGGCGGCGACCTCTTCTGGTGGGTGCCGGCAGGTGAGCTCGGCCGCTACGCCTACGAGAAGCACGCGGAGGACGACGACTTCGTCCAGCCGCGAGCGCTCTACCGCAAGGTGATGAACGACACCGACCGGGAGCACCTCGTGGCCAATATCGTGACCCACGCGAGCGACGAGGTCACGCCCGAGATGCAGCAGCGGGCGATCGCGTATTGGTCCGACGTCGACGAGGAGCTTGGCGCGCGCGTGGCTGCCGGGCTCGGACGCGGCGACGGCGCGTCGAGCAACCGGGCGGGCGCCGAGGCGCGCCAGCTGGCGTGAGTCATCCGAGCCGGGGGGCGATCAGCAGCAGCGCGACGAACGCCGCCAGCAGGTAGAGCAGATACAGGCCGAGCGGCCCGGCTTGGATGTTGCGCATGATGTCGGCCACCCGGGTGAACGCAGCGGTGACCGGCTTGTAGAGCCAGCCGGGGTCGAAGATCCGCGGCTGCGCGCGCATCATGCTCAGGCGTTCAGGGAAGCGCTGGTCGCCGACGCTTCGCAGCTGCGTGCGGACGCGGTATACGACGTTGAAGATCACGCGCACCATGTTTGCGTAGCCGATCGACGTGTACTGCGCGCGCCGGCCGGTCACGGCGACGCCGGATGCCCAGACCGGCACTCGACGTCCGCGGCGCACGCTGATCAGGTATCGAAGGCACGCGGCCCCGAGCGCGAAGCCCGACAGTGTGAGGATCAGTGTGGTGGGGCTGATGCTCGCGAACTTCGGGTAGCCGGGTTCGATCAGCCAGCCGAGCTGGCTGATGTGTCCGACCGCGGCGGCGCCGCCGACCGGCATCGTCGCGCGCTGCAAGACCTTGACGACCCACGGAGCGGCGATTCCGATCGCCAGCGACGCGGCCGCGAGCACGCCCATCCCCGCCCGTGAGGGCCACGGCCGGGCGGTTGGGCGAATCGATGGATCGCGTGGCATGCCGAGGAAGGTCATGCCGATCGCGCGGACGAATGCGAGCGCGGCGAGTCCGGCGGTGAGCGCGAGGATCGCGCCGGCAAGCGCGATTGCGAGGTGCGAGCCGGTGCCGTGGATGCGAAACCCTTGCATCAAACCCTCCAGGCCGAGCCACTCCGACACAAAGCCGCTGAACGGTGGTAGCGCCGACAGCGCCGCGCCACCGGCCAGCGTCGCCAGAAACGCCGCCGGCAGTGTCCGGTACAGGCCACCGAGCCGCTCCATGTCGCTGGTGGCAGTGCTGTGCTCGACCGCGGCGACGGCGGCGAACAGTCCCGCCTTGGCGAAGCTGTGCGCGGTGATCTGGAACGTCGCGGCGATCAGTCCGAGGCCGATCAGGCCGGGCTGGTGCTGTGCGCGCCCCATCAGCGCGATCCCGAGATCGGCCACGATCAGCCCGGCGTTCTCGATCGATGAGTATGCGACGAACACGCGCAGCTCGCGTTGCAGGACGCCGCCGAGGATCCCGAGTAGCGCCGTTGATGCGCCGACCAGCAGCGCGATCACCGCCCACCAGACCGCTGGATGGCCGAGAAACCCAAACCAGACGCGCAGCATTGCGTAGAAGGCGATGTTCAGCGACACGCCGGCGATCAGCCCGGAGCTGTCGGCGTCGGCACCGGCATATGCGCCGGGCAACCACGTCTGCACCGGGATCAGCGCGGCCTTGACGGCGAACCCCGTGAACAGCAGCACGAAGCAGACCCCGCGCGCGGCGGATGCCAGGTGCGGCCCGGCGCCGGCGAGCTGCTCGAATGAAAAGCTCCCGGCCTGGACGGCCAGCAGCACCATGCCGGCGAGGACCGCGCCGCCACCGAGCTTGGCCAGCGTGAGCGTCAACGCGGCGGCTCGCTGTGCGCCGGGGTCCCGATGACGGATGCTGATCAGCGCGTAGATCACGACCACCGTCAGCTCGTAGACGATCAGGAACTCGAACACGTTGTCGACCACGACGACGCCGACGACGCACAGCACGAGCACCGGTCGCAGCGCGCGCGCTGCCCGTGGACCGTCCACGCGGGTCGCGACGAACAGCGGCGCTGACACCAGTCCGGTCAGGATTAGGAACAGGCCGGCGAGGTTGTCGATCTGGATGCCGCCCCGGCCGAGCGCAAACCACGAGAACGGTTGCCACACCAGCCGCTCGTCGAACACGCCGACGACGCCCGCAGCCGCGAGCGCCAGCGACGCGGTGGCCGCGATCCCGATCCCCACGCCTTGCGATCGTGCGGAGCCTGTCGCGCCGAGCGCGGCCGACAGCGCGAGCCCGGCCGCGCCGGCGATCATCAGCACCGCCAGGATGCTCATCGGACGCTCCCCGCGGCGGCCGACGGGCGCTGGCGCAGTGGCGGGGAGGCCTCCTGCACGCGGCCGGCCGCGAGCAGCAGTCCGTGCAGGAGCGCGATCGGGCTCGGCGGATCGCCGGGGACATAGACGTCGACGCGCAGGACCCGGTCGACTCCGCCGAGCACCTCGGGCTCGGTCCAGATGCCGCCGCTGCATGCGTCGGTGCCGGCGGCGATCACCACGCGCGGCTCGGGCATCGCGTCGTATGTCCGTCGCAAGGGCTGCTCCATCGGCCGCGTGACCGGACCCGTGACCAGCAGCACGTCGGCGTGGCGGGGTGAGGCGGTGAAGAACAGGCCCAGGCGCTGCATGTCGTAGTAGGGGCTCAGGAGCGCTGCGATCTCCTGTTCGACGGCGCCATCTGAGCCCGTGTCGACGTGGCGGATGTGTAGCGAGCGGCGGAACGGACCGCCGAGCGCCCGCGTCGGCGCGACGATCAGGCCGGGCGGGTCTCCGACGATCAGGCGGGCGCGGCTCGTGCTGGCGAGCTCGTAGCCGGGGTCGATCGCCAGCGAACCATCCTGGCAGGCGTCGACGCACAGCCCGCAGGCGATGCACAGGGACGCGTCGAGGCGCAACCGCCCCGGCTGCTCGAAGCGCAGCGCGCCCGGCAGGCAAACCGCCGCACTCGCCGCGGCGCTTGCCGGCTGCACGGCTTCGCCGTCGAGCAGCGCGCGGGCCCGATGACTGGCCGGCGGCGCCTCGGGCACGCGCGGGTAGCGGGTGCTCAGACGCCGGTGGCTGACACCGCGCAAGAACCACTGGATCATGCGTCGCACCCCGCCGGCGAGAGCCCGAGGCTGTGCTCGATGAACGAGAAGTCGGTCAGGACCTGGGAATCGAACAGCCGGTTGAAGATCCCGAAGTTGACAAACGATGCGGCGCGCAGCTTGCAGAACGAGAGCGCGTCGTGGTCGGCGGCCTGCAACCAATACAGGGTCTCGCCACGAGCCGATTCGGCCGCGCCGAGCGCGGCGTCGTTTATCAGCGGGCCTGGCTGGTTGCGAATCGGACCCGCGGCGAGCGTGCCGAGCGCCTGTGCGATCAGCACCAGCGAGGTGTCGACCTCCTGGAAGCGCACCTCCATCCGCGCCATTGCATCTCCGTCGTCGTGGCGCGCGATCGCGAACGCCGGATAGCCGTCGTAGAGCAGATCGCGTCGCGTATCGATATCGATTCCCGATCCGCGCGCGACCGGCCCGACGCAGGCGAAGTCCCGGGCGTCGTCCGTTGACAGCGGGCCGGCGCTGACGAGCCGATCGAGGAACGAGTCGGTGCGCAGCAGCATCGCCAGGGCACGGCTGAAGTCGCGCTTCCAACCGTGCAGCGTGTCGGCGATCAGCCCGGCGGCGCCCGCGTCGAGATCGACGCGGATGCCGCCGGGCACGACCGCGCCGCGTAGGAAGCGGTGCCCGACGATCGTCGCGGCGAGCCTGTGCAGGCGCTCTTTGAGCGCCGCGAACTGCGCTTGGGCGACCGACAGCGACGCATCTTCGCACTCGCGGACAGTGACCTCGACGTGATTGTGCAGCCGCTCGAGCTCGGCCAGCACGCGCCGGATCGCTTGCGCGCGGGCGGGTACCTCGGTGTCAGACAGGGCCTCGACCGCGTGCGAGAACGCGAGCGCGTGCGCGACGCTCGAAGTGCCCGACACGCGCTCGGCGACGAGCACGGCAAGCTCGAGGGGGACCTCGCACACTCGCCGCTCAGCCCCGCGGCGCTTGAAGAACAGACGCTGCGCGCAGTAGGCGACGTCTTCGCCGCCGGTCTGCACGAGGAACTGCGCGGCCTCGAACACGCCCGAGCGCACGGGGCCGTACGGGAACACGAACACTCCCGGGCCCGACAGTCGTTCGGCGCCGCGATGCTCGGCTCTGACGTCTCCATTCGCCGGCAACGCGATCTCGCCGCGCTCGGGACCGTGCACCACCAACGGCTCCAGGCGCGGGTGACCGTAGGGGACCAGACCCCAGAGATCGTGGATCTCGCGCTCAAACCAGTGCGCCGCCGGCACTCGCGGCGTCACCGCCGGGTACGTCCGGTCGCTGACGGGCGCACGCAGGCTGACGATCGAGTCGCCCGGGCGCGTGATTGCGCACAACCGCCCCGCCGCGCCGGTCCCGGTTGCGAACAGCATCATCAGTCGCCCGCCGAGTTGCTCGAGCTCGGCTGCGACGGCGTCCTGTGGGCAGCGGCGGTCCTGCAGCGCGGTCATGTGCGTGCTCCGATCACGGCCGCGGCGCTGTGCAGAAGCTGGTCGAGCGGGTGCGGGATCCACAGCCCCAGCACGAGCACCACGACGAGGCTGGCGAGCATCGCCGCCGCCATCAACGGCTGCTGGCGGCGCGCGATACGGCCGCCGTCAGGCTCGCGTCCACCGCCCGCAGACAGGACCATCCGGTGAAAGGTCTGGTACAGCCCGACGAACGCGACGTTGGCGAAGACGATCAGCAGGCCGGCGAACGCGAACGACGAGCGCGCAAAGCCGCCGGTGACGATCAACAGCTCCGAGCGGAAGATCCCGAACGGCGGCACGCCGGAGATCGCGAGCGCGCCGAGCAGCACCATCGTGCCGGTGAACGGCGCGGCACGGATCACGCCGCGAACGTCGTCGACCTCGCGACTGTCGTACCGGCTCAGCAGCTCGCCGGCGCCAAAGAACGCCAGCGTCTTGGCGGCAGCGTGCACAAGCACGTGGAAGAACGCCGCATACGCGGCGATCGGCCCGCCGATCCCGAGCCCCAGCGAAACGATCCCCATGTGCTCGATCGACGAGTACGCCAGCAACCGCTTGTAATTGGTCTGTCGCAGCGCGAAGAACCCGGCCAGCACCAGCGACAAGCCGCCAAACACCAGCAGTAGCACGTGCACGTACGCGGGGCCCACGGCCAGCTGCGCGATCGCTCCGAGCCGCAGCACGGCGTACAGCGCGCCGGCCAGCAGCGCGCCCGACAACATCGCGCTGACCGGGCTGGGACCTTCGGAGTGGGCGTCGGGCAACCACGCGTGCATCGGCACCAAGCCGACCTTCGTCCCGAAGCCGACCAGCACGAACGCGAACCCGGCACGGACCAGCGCGCGGTTCAGGTGCGGGCCGGCGGCGGCGAGCGTCGTGTACGTCGGGGTGTAGTGATCCCCCAGGCGCGGGACGCCGGCGGCGTAGATCAGCACGATCCCGAGCAGCCCGACCGCGAGTCCCGCCGAGCCGATCACGATGTACTTCCAGCCCGCCTCGAGCGACGCATCGGACCCCTCGGCGGTCACCAGCAACGCGCTCACGACCGTCGTCAATTCCACGGCCACCCACACGACCCCGAGGTTGGCGACGATCGGCGTCGCCAGCAGCGCCAGCCCGAACAGGTTCAGCAGCGGCCAGTAGAAGCGCCGCAAACGCACGTGGCCGATTCCCGGTCGCATGTAGCCGGCCGAGTAGACGGCGACGACGGCGTACACGAACGCGACCGCGACCAGGAACACGCCGCCGAGGCCGTCGAGATAGAAAGCGCCGTCGAGCGCATGGTGGCCGCGACTGGCGTGGTCGGCAAACACCGCCACGAGCGAAGCGGCCAACGCGCCGACGGCGGCGACGATCGAGACCCACCCGCTGCTCCGGCTGTCCCCCAGCGCGACCGTGACGGTCGCGGCGGCGAGCGCGAGCGCGAGCGCGGTCAGCAGCCAGGCGGCCATCAGCCCCGCAGCACCGACATGTCCTCGATGCTCGTGCCCTGCGCGCGAGCCGCGATCAGTCGCGCGAACACGCCGTAGAACAGCACCGCGGGCAGCAGGTCCAACAGCAGCAGGAAGCCGATCGCGAACGGCAACCCGGGAGCGATCGCGACCGTCGCCAGGAAGACCCCGTTCTCGAGCACCAGCAGCCCGACGATCTGGCTGATCACGTTCTGGCGCGTGATCATGAACAAGAACCCGACCAGCACGAGCGCCACCGGCATTCCAAGCGCCGGCGCCGGCAGCAGCGCGCCGTGAACCGGCAGCGCCGATCCAGACCAGTAAGCCAACCCCGCGAGCGCGACTCCGACCAGCAGCGACATCGGCACCTGGACGACAAGCGGCACCTCGTGCTCTGAGATTTGACGGGTGACCGCGCGATCGATCGCGACCGGGATCGCGATCACCTTGATCACCGCCGTGCACGCGGCGAGCACGATCAACGCGTCGTCAACCCGGTCGATCCCGACCAACAACGTGTAACCCGCGGCAAACACCGACTGCACCGCATACACCCGGACCTGCTCGTGCACCTGCTTGACCGCCAGCAGAGCGAGCGCACTCAGCAATGCGGCGATCGCAATCAACGCCGCGGTTGCGTGCGCGAAGTCGTAGTGAGGCGCGGCGGGCATTGGTTTCAGCCGCCGGCGAGGTAGAAGACCAGGATTGCAAGCACCGACAGCACGAATCCGGCCCCCATGAAGTCCGGGATCCGAAACAGCCGCAGCTTCGCAAAGCTCGACTCGATCAGGACCATGACCATCCCCAGCCCGATCATCTTCACCAGCAGCCACCCGAGCGCGACCGCGACCGAACCCACCCGGCGATCGCTCGCCAGCCCCCACGGCACCGTCAACACGTTCAAGAACACGACGTAGAGCAGAAACTGCTTCATCGTGGACGCCCATCGAAACAGCGCCAGCGCTGGCCCCGAGTGCTCGAACAGCCGCGCGTCGTCGATCATCCCGAACTCGAGCGTCGAGGCCTGGCTCTCGATCGGCACCCGGCCTGTGTCGACCAGCAGCATCGAGAAGAACGCCGCTGCGGCAAGCAGATGGCTGGGACGGAAGTACTCAGACGACGAGTGCGACAACGTCGCGTTGAGCGCGTACGGAAGGTCGGTGCCGGTCACGAGCGCAACGGTGAAGAACACGAAGATCAGCGTCGGCTCGACGAGCGTCGCGAGCGACTGCGTGCGGCTCGAGCCAAGCGCCGCGTAGACCGAGCCCGAATCAACGCCCGCGAGCGCGGTCGCAAATCCCGCCAACCCGAACAGCAGCGCGCCGCCGAGGATGTCCCCCGCGGTGCCCAACGGCAGGGGGAAGTTGGTCAACACCGGGATCAGCAGCGCGATCGAGCAGTAGCAGGCAAACGCGATCAGCGGCGCGAGCTCAAAGTAAGGCGAGGCCGTCTCCGGCCGGACCGACTCCTTGCGAAAGAACTTCGCGATGTCGAAATACGGCTGCAGGACCGACGGCCCGGTGCGCCACTGCACCCGCGCCTCGGCCTTCGCGATTACGCCGCTGATCAACGGCGCAAACACCAGCAGCGCGAGCATCTGACAGATCTGAACTCCCCACGGTGGCAGCATCAATTCCCGGACCTGAACTCTTGTACGTACCGAATTGCCTTCAGTTCGTAGGAGCCATCAGCACAGAGGCGGTTCGGCAGCAGCCGGGCGAACTCCATCGCCACTTCACATGCGCAGGGCAATATACAGGCACCGCGGTCGTTCCTAACGCGCGCGCGTTCGTATCCGTCCGCCCTGCCAAGCCGAACGCGATCCCGGCGTGGTAGGCGGCGACGTACGCGTCCTTGGTCAGCTTGAACGCGCGCAGGGTATGCCCGTGCAGCTCATGCCGAGATGGGCTCGGTCGCCGGCGCGCGCAGCGCGTTGCGAAGCTCTCGCCGGGAGCTGATGCCGAGCTTCGAAAACACCTTGCGCAGGTGCCATTCCACGGTGCGGTGGCTGATGAACAGCCGACTGCCGATCTGTGGGTTGGACAGGCCGTCGCAGGCGAGCCGTGCGATCTGGTGCTCTTGGGCGGTGAGCTCGTCGCGGGTTTCGATCGTGCGCCGGCGGACCCTCTCCCCGGTGGCGAGCAGCTCGATGCGGGCGCGCTTGGCAAATGCCTCCATGCCGATCGCCGCGAGCATGTCGTACGCGCAATGCAACTGCGTGCGCGCGTCGACGCGGCGGTTCTCGCGCCGCAGCCACTCACCGTAGAGCAGGTGCGCGCGGGCGAGCTCCGGTCGTAGCCGCGTCGCAGCAAGCCGCTCGATCGCCTCTCGATAAAGACGGTCAGCGGTCTCGCCTGCGCTGAGCAGGGCGCGCGAGCGGGCCTCGATGCTCAGCGCCCAGTCGGTGCCAGCAGCAGCCGTGGCCTCCGTCAGGCGCTCGAGCGCGCCGGCACCAAGTTGCGCGTTCCCGCACCGGTTCGCCGCCTCGATCAGCTCTGGCAAAGACCAAGCGAAGACGAACAGCTCGGGGGCATCGTCGCTCGCTTGCCGGGCCGCGACTAGTGCCTCTTCGTAGCGCCCGAGCCCGTTGAACAGCACTGCGGCTGCCCAATGCGCATATTGGACGCCGATCCCGTGCCCCGCGATGGTGGCGTCCTCGATCGTGGCTTCGATCAGCCCCGACGCGTCCGGTTCCCGGCCCCGCAGCGCGGCCAGCAGCAGCGCGCCGTGGGATGCAATCCGGCTCCCGGTCGTCGCTGCGACCACGTGAGCCTCCGCGACCGTTGCAGCAGCAGCTGCGAAGTCACCCTGCCAAGCCTGCACCATCGCCTGTCCGTTGAGGTGGATCGGCAGCTGGGCGAGTGCGCCTTCCTCCCGGGCGGCCTGCGTCTGCCGGACGCTGGTCGCATGCCAGCTCTCGGCGTCCCACAGGATGCTGGCCGGCACCGATGTCAACCAGCCCCACCTCGAGGCCTCGAGCCCGCGCAGCGGCTGATCTGCGTAAGCCGTTGCCGCCCGCTTCAACGCGGGCGCCGCTGCGGTGCGCCCCTCGGTCACGAGCGCCGCGAGGCCCTCAACCAGCAGATCTGGCGGCTGCGACGGGCGCGCTGCTCGGGATCGGGACCTGGCTGCGAGTGAGAGCGCGACCAAGTCATCGGCGTCTGCGAGCCGACCGGCAAACAGCGCCGCGCCCCACGCGGCGAGATACGCTTCGTGCGCAAGGTTCAGATCGAGCGGCCCGAGGCGCTTGGCGGCCCGCAGGAGCAGTCGCGCCGCGTCATCGCCACCGCTTGACGCAAATGCGATCTGTCCGCGTAATAGCTCGACCCGCGCGCGCTGAAGCTCGTCGGACGCCCTCGCCTCTGCCGACGCCAGGAGCCCCTGCGCTGCGTCGAAGGAGCCCGCGTCGAGGTTGGCCTGCGCGGCGGCGAGGGCGCGAGGCGCCCACCGCTGCGGGTCGCGAGTCAGCACGACGGCGCGATCAAGAAACGCGGCAGCCGCCGCCAGTCCACCATGTGCCTGCGCCCGGCCCGCCGAGTGCTCGAGCTCCGACGCCACGTCCTCATCGGCTCCGCACGCGGCCGCTGCGAGATGCCATGCGCGGCGGTCCGGGTCAAGCACCGGATCGGTTGCCTGTGCCAGCGCTACGTGCACCGCCTGGCACTGCTGCGTCGCCGCGGACCGATACGCGGCGCAGCGCAACAGCGGATTGGGGAAGCGGACTCGCGCGCCGATCTCGAGCAACCCGGTCGATTCTGCGTAAGCGAGCTGCTCAGGGCTCACCCCCAAGGCGCTCGCCGCCCGCGCCAGCACCGCCGGATCGCCGATCGGCTCCGCCGCAGCGACCAACAGCAACAGCCGCGTCTGCGCAGACAGACTGTCGAGTTGCCGCAGGAAGGCCTCCTCGCTCCGCCTCGGCGGCGACACCGAATCCGGTCTCGCGAATGCACCCGCCGGCTGGTCCGGCGAGGCCGACCGTGACAGCTCCAGCAGAGCGAGCGGGTTGCCGCGGGCTTCGGCCAGGATCCGCTCGCGCACGCGATGATCGATCGGACCGCGCACGGCCGATGCCATCAGCTGGCGCGCGTCGGACTCGCCGAGACCCTGGGCTACCAGCTGTGGTAGCCCGAAGAGATACTCACTCGCGGCTGGCTCGGCCAGCACCATGACCAGCGAATCGACCGGCAACCGTCGCGCGACAAAGGCGAGCGCTTGCGCACTGGCGGGATCCAGCGACTGCGCGTCATCCACGACGCACAGCAGCGGCCGCTGCGCGGCCACGTCTGAGAGCAGGCTGAGCAGGGCCAGGCCGACGAGAAAGCGGTCTGGCGCCGCCCGCCGGCCGAGACCAAGGACGGCTGCCAGCGCATCTCGTTGGGGCTCTGGAAGTCGACGCAGGCGATCCAGCCCCGAGGTCGACACCGTCGCAGTCCCCGGAAGCGGCGCCGATCGATTACCCGCCGAGCGTCGGCGGTCTTCGAGTACCGGCACCAGCAGCTGATGCACACCTGAGAATGCCAAATCGACTTCTGACTGCACTCCGGTTGCCTTCAACACCAGCGTGCCCGTGTCGGTCGCATGCTGGCTCGTCGCCCGCAGCAGGGAAGTTTTGCCGATCCCCGGCTGTCCTCGTATGACCAGCGCCGCGCTCTGCTCCGATGCGCGATCGACCATTCCCAACAGGGTCTCAAGCTCGGCCGCCCGGCCAATCAGGCCTGGGGCGTAACGCACCTCGGCAATCACCGTTTCTCCTTCCGGCCGTATTCCGCCGTCCACGCTCTGCTCGCCGACAGTCTGCGCCTGTACGCCGGCGGACACCATGCCGCGGGCTCCAGCGTGGCCCTGGGGCTAGCCCCAGCCTCGGGTGGGTTGCCGCGATCAAGCATCGCTCGCGCCCGATGCCGTAGCGTAGGCACATGCGCGAGCGTGGGCCGGTGCGGGTTGTCGTCGGCGAGGACGAGCCGTTGGTTCGCCAAGGCATCGTCAGCGTGCTCGAGGAGGCAGGTTACGAGGTAGTGGGGGTCGCTGGCGATGCGATCGACCTCGTCAGGAAGGCGATGGCTCACAAGCCCGACGTCGTCGTCGCCGATATCCAAATGCCTCCCGCCAACACCGATGACGGGTTACGCGCGGCGAAGCAGATACGCGCCGCTCAACCGGACGTGGGCGTCTTGCTCCTGTCGCAGTATCTCGAGGCGCAGTACGCGCTCGCACTCGTCGGAGAACGGGCGGAGGGAGTGGGGTACCTGCTCAAGCAGCGGATTGGCGATCTGTCCCTGTTCACGGACGCGGTGGAGCGGGTGTCGCGCGGCGGTTCGGCGCTGGACCCTGAGGTGGTGCAACGGATGGTCGCTCGACCTCGGGCAGGAGGTCACCTCGCCGGGCTCACGTCGAGAGAGCGCGAGGTGCTCGCATTGATGGCAGAGGGCCGATCAAACACGGCGATCGCCGCGAGGCTCGTGGTAACAGTGGGGGCGATTGAAAACCATGTCACCTCGATCCTCGACAAGCTCGGACTGCGCCCCGAGCCCGAGGACCACCGCCGAGTGCTCGCGGTCCTGAAGTACCTAAAGCACTGACTGAACTGTGGGGACAGCCCCATTGTGTGAACTGTGGGGACAGCCCCATTGTGCGGGCTCGCACTCCGCGCAATCCTATTCGCGTGTCGATCGGCGCCGACAGGCTCGCAGGTCAGGAGGGCACCCGGATCACCGTCCTGGTCGTCGACGACGATCTGGAGTTTGGTCGACTGGCGTCGGATCTGCTTACCGATCTCGGTTACCACGTGGTCGGGTGGGCCCGCACCGGCAACGACGCAATCGCGGAGTGTGACCGACTGGATCCGGATGCAGTTCTACTCGACATCAAGCTACCCGACGCCAACGGCGTCAACGTGGCCAAGGCGCTCGGCGCGGCGGGTCGCCGCCGCAGGATCCTCCTGACCTCCGCCGACCGAGCGGCCGTCGGGCCCAACCAGCTGCGGGCGAGTGGCGCTGCCGGCTTCGTTGCGAAGACCGAGCTCGCACGCCGTGATCTGGGTCCGTTCCTGAGGCCCTGAGCGCACGCGCAGGTCTACGCGCTCACCGGGACATACGCGGTCAACGTGGTGCCTGCTCCCTGGGAGCTGCTGAGCTCGATCCGGCCTCCAAGCGCCCCGATCCGATCCCCTAGGCCGACCAGTCCGCTTCCACCCGCGCCGATCCGCGCCCCCCCGATGCCGTCGTCACGGATCTGGACCCTGAGCTGCGCGTCGGCAAGCTCGACTCGCACCGACGCAGCTGTGGCAGCCGCGTGCTTGACGACGTTTGTGAGCGCCTCGGAGCAGAAGAAGTACGCATTCACGGCGACCGTCTGCGACAGCTCGAGCTCTCCGACCTCCAAAGACACGGGGATCGCGCAACGAATAACGAGCGCCTCGAGCGCGGCCGCCAGCCCCAGATCGCTGAGGATCGCCGGATGGATCCCAGCCGCGAGCTCGCGCAGCGACTCGACCCCGGTGTGAGCGTCATCGACCGCTTGATCCAATAGCTCGCGGGCACGACCGGGGTCAGACGCCCATTTCTGCTGGGCTCGCTGGAGGTTGATGAGAGAGTTGACCAGCCGCTGCTGGGCGCCGTCGTGAATGTCTCTGGTCAGACGCTCGCGCGCCGCATCCGCGGCTTCGATCACCCGTCGTTGTGCGGCGATGAGCTCGGACCGCGCCGAGGCGTTGGCGAGCGCAGTGGCGAGGAGCTCGGTGAAGCTCTGTAGCCGGCTGACGATGCCGGCGGGGAGTGCCTCGCGGTCGTGCTCGAGCGCGAGCATCGCGCCCCACAAACGGCCCTCGACGACGATCGGCACTCCGGTCGCCGATCGCAGATTGTGTCCTAGCAGGGCCTCGGCGAGGCTCCCGTGAAAGTCCGCCACATCGACACTCGCCGGCCGTTGGCTGCGCCAGATCACACCCGCTGCGACGGTCTCATCGAGCGACCATCGCGCCCCGAGAGCAAATGGCGCCGGTTCGCCCCACGCACCCACTGCGGTGGCGCCGCCATGGCCCTCATAGCGAATGACGGCGGTGCAGCGGACGCCGAGCACCTGCGCAACCTCTTTGGCCGCGACCGCAAACAGCTCCTGCGGCGACGCCTGGCGGGCGACGAGCGTCGCCACACGGCGCAGCGACGCCTGCTCGTTGGCGATCAGTTCGACCCGACGATGTGCCGATCGCAGCTCCTCCTCGGCCTGCAGGCGTGCGGTGATATCGCGGACAAAGCCAACGAAGCCGGGTCCCGCGGGCGGTTGCACCCTCGTCACGGTCAGCTCGACCGGGAATTCGCTCCCGTCAGCCCGGATCGCCAAAAGCTCGATCCGGCGACCGAGAATCGACCCCTCTCCGGTGCTCAGATACCTGGCCAAGCCACGGCGGTGCGCATCCCGGTCGGCCGGCGGAACGACCACGTCGGCGAGCTCACGGCCCACGGCATCGCTTGCTCGGTAGCCGAACGTACGCTCTGCTGACGGGTTGAAATACGTCACGCGGCCGTGGTCGTCGATGCCGATCACGCAGTCGAGCGCGGCATCGAGAGCAGAGCGCTCAGGAGCTTGCGTCGGAGCAAGGCCCGAGCCGTCGGCGGCTTCCGGCTGCACCGCACTCATGCGGCGCACCTTACTCCTCACGGGTTCCGTCGCTCCGCGGGCCCTAAGTACGGGGGCACGTATCCTGATGGCGCAGGGCCGGTACGGTTCGTCCAGCGAGGAGAGTACGTATGGCAGAGGTTGTCGTGGTGGGATCGTTCACCGCTCGGGCTGGTAAGGAGCATGAGGGGGAGGAAGCCTTCAAGGCACTGCTTGAACCCACGCACGCCGAGGACGGATGCATCCTGTACGCGCTGCACCGCGGTGTCGATGACCCGCGGCGGCTGACGTTCATCGAGCGCTGGGCCTCGCGCGAGGCGCTTGACGCTCATCTGGCCAGTCCGCACATCAAGGAGGTCCTAGCCCGCGTCGAGGACCTGTTCGGTGACAGCGCCGAGATCGTGGTCTACGAGCCGCTCGCCGGCGGCGAAACGGGCAAGGGGTCGCTGGCCGCGCACGCCGGTGGCTAAGGGCCCGTGCGGGAACCTGGGCGAGCCGCGGTCGGGACCGTTTGCTGTGCGGGTAGGGCGGGCGCAGCTACGACGGCGTCGTCGGCCGCGGACCGCCTTCGGGATCGTGATGGCTGTCGCCGTGCTCGCCGGCGCAGGGCATCTGAGCACTGTCTGGGCGGCCGCTCGAGCTCAGGCGCCGGTCACGGTGAAGGTTGGTCGCGCGATCGCAAACGCCCAGGTCCCACCCGGGTTCCTGGGTCTCTCGATCGAGTGGTGGGCCGTCGAAGCATACGCGGGTCCAAACCCGAACGCGATCAATCCGGTGCTGGTGGCGCTGATCCGCAATCTGGTTCCAGACCAGACGGGAGTGCTCAGGATTGGCGGTGTCACGACCGACAAGACGTGGTGGCCTGTCGCCGGAGTGCGGCGGCCGCCCGGCGTCTACTACAACCTCAACGAACGCCGGCTGGAGGTGCTGAGGGCGCTTGCCCAAGAGGTCGGCGCGCGCCTGATCCTGGGCGTCAACCTGGAGGACGACAGCCGGACGTTGGCCGCCGCGGAGGCGCGCGCGATGCTCGCGACCATCGGCGGCAGCCTGATTGCAGCCTTTGAGCTAGGCAACGAGCCAGAGCTGTACGGGAACCCGAACTTCGCCTGGTACACGCGCGGCGGCCAGGGCGTGACCGGGCGCTCCGCCGGCTACGACGTCAGATCGTTCACGCGCGACTTCTCACACATCGCCTCGGCGCTCCCCGATGCGCCGGTCGCAGGTCCCGCGAGTGGAGCCGTCAGGTGGCTGGCCGCGCTCGGCCACTTCATCGCCGGCCAGCGCCGGCTGGACATGGTCACGGTGCATCGCTATCCGTACGAGGCGTGCGGCGTGCAATCCACCTCGCCGGTTTATCCGACGCTTGACCGGCTGCTGTCCCCGGCTGCGTCGACGGGACAGGTCGCGGGCGTCCGGCCGTCGCTGACGATCGCGCACGCACATCATCTGCCGCTTCGGATCGACGAGATGAACACCGTCGCCTGCGGAGACCCGCCCGGGATCGCGGACACGTTCGCGATGGCGGGGCTGTGGATGTTCGCGCAAGGGGCCCCTGCCGGGTCGAGCCTGCTGCAGGCCTCGAGCGGTGACGGAGCGGTCCGTGCCTGGGCGACGCTCGCCGCCGACGGGACGATCCGTATCACGCTGATCAACGACGATCAGGCCGCCGCACATCGCGTCGCCGTGCGTGTGGCCGGAGCGAGCGGCGCGGCAAGCGTCGAGCGCCTGCTGGCGCCGGACGCGGGCGCCACAACGGGAGTGACGCTCGGCGGCCAGAGTCTCGCGCAGACCACCACGGGTGAGCCGGCCCGCCCGCTGCGCACGACGACGATCACGCCGAGCCGCGGCGGCTACTCGCTCTCGCTGCCGCCCGCGAGCGCCGCCCTGCTGACCCTCGCGTGACCCGCTAGTGGTGCATCCTCTCAGGATATGCCACTAGGCTAGGCTAGGCCCCCGGTGGCGGAGGCTGACCGTCGCGCTGGGCCAACCAGCGCTTGAGCGTGGGGGCAAGCTGTGGCCACAGGTTGACGAGTGCGACGCCTGCGGCAAGTAGCGCCATCTCGAACCCCAGTGTGAAGTCGACAACGGTCAATGCACTGATGTCCGACGGCACGAGCACGGTGCGGATCGGGAGGATCGCCAGCATGATCGCGGCAATCGCGGCGAGGTCCTCGACCGAGCGCGGCGGAGCGGTCATCAAGCGGGCCGCCAGCACGAAGATCAGGATCAGCGGTACAAGCGACAGAAACCCGACGAACAGCTTGGTGTTGATGGGCCTGAAGGCCTCGATCGACAGCCTCTGCGAGTCGACCAACGTCGCACGGTGAACTGGTCCGCCGATCGTGACGGTGGTCGGCGACAGCCGGGCCGTAGAAGCCCGCCAGTCAAATGCGCTAACGCCCGGGTCCTGCTCTGAGCGCAGTGACAGCGGCAGCTGAGCGAGCGTAGAGCGCGTGCCCGCGAGCGACACCAGCACCGAAGCTCGATAGACATCGAATGGGTATCTGCGCGGATCTCCGTCGATCGGGATCGTGGCGGCGCCGAGTCGCGTCTGCTCCCCCGGGCTGGAAACCTCACCGCTCCCGGCTGACAAGGTCGCGCGCACGCCCTCGACAGACACTGTCGCGCTGGCCGCCTTGCTCTTCACGAGCTCCGCGGCGGCCGCCTTTCCGACGCACACCCACACATTCGCTGTGAGCAAGTCGTCGGTGGGATCGATCGTCGCGAACAACACCGCGAGGGTGATGGCTCGATCGGAGCACGACTGAACCTGGATCGAACGCGAGCTCGGGACGCTGGTCGGGCTCGTCAACGTGACGGTCGAC
>JBEKRJ010000009.1:0-21448 GCA_049518835.1 Solirubrobacteraceae bacterium | reverse complement strand
CAGCTCGCGCGCCAGCGCCACCCCCTCGGCCCGCTGGACGGCAGCCTGCAGCGCCCGCCCGCCACCGAGGCGCTCGACGTACCAGGGATAGAACTTGCGCAGGTAGCGCCCGGCGCGTTCGGGGCCCAGATGCTCGCACGCGCGCTCGATCACCCAGTCGAGCTCGGCCATCACCTCGTCGACCGAAGGCTCACCGCAGCGGCGGTCGAGCAACTCGGAGAACAGCCACGGGTTGCCGAGCGAGCCCCGGGCGAGCGCCACGGCCGCGGCACCCGTCCGCTCGAACGCCGCCAGCGCCCGCGCCGCGGTCTGCAGGCCGCCCGAGACCACGACCGGCACAGGCAGCAACTCGATCAGCGTGCGCGCGAGCTCGTAGTCCGGCGCGCCGGCGTGACGCTGCGAGGCGTGGCGCGGGTGGATGCACAATCCCGCCACCCCGCCGTCGAACGCCAGGCGCTGCGCCAGGTCCCAGCCGCTGCGATCTCCGGGCGCCAACCCCGAGCGCAGCTTGACCGTCACCGGCAAGGCGCTGCCGCGGGCCGCCGCGCGCGCCAAGGCCACCGCTCGGTCAGGGTCTGCCAGCAGCGCCGCGCCGGCGCCGGTCTTGCAGACCTTGGGCACCGGACAGCCCATGTTGATGTCGATCAGGTCCGCCCCGGCCGCCGCCACCCGCTCGGCCGCCGACTCCATCATGTCGACATCGCTGCCGAACAGCTGCACCGACACTGGATGCTCGTCGGGGTGGATCCGCAGCAGCTCGCGACAGGTGCGCTCGTTGCGGTAGTGCACGGCGAAGCTCGAGACCATCTCCGACACGACCAGTCCAGCGCCGTAGCGCTTGGCCTGCAGGCGCACGAACCAGTTGCCGATCCCGGCCAGCGGCGCAAGCACGACGCGATTTGCGATCGGCACGCCGCCAAGCGTCCACGACTCTGTGAGCTTGCGGGGCATCGATTCATGGTACGAATCAGGACGTGGAGATCGAAGCGGTGATCAGGCCGTGGGCCGAGATCGTGCGCGCGCAGGCGCCGGGGATCGAGCTGTTCGACGCACACACGCACGTCGGCCAAAACGATCCCGACGGGTTCAAGCAGACGCCCGAGGAGCTACGCGCGGTGCTCGCGCGGGCGCACGCCCGCGGTGCGTTCGTGTTCCCGATGCACGAGCCCGACGGCTACGCGCCGGCGAACGACGCGGTGCTCGCGGCGGCGCGCGAGACGCCGGAGCTGCTGACCCCGTTCTGTCGCATCGATCCCCACCAGGACGCGGTCGCGGAGGCGCAGCGGTGCCTCGCCGCCGGCGCGCGCGGGATCAAGCTGCATCCGCGCGCCGAGCAGTTCACGCTCGATCACGCCAACGTGCGCAGGGTCGTTGCGCTCGCCGACGAGCGCTCGCTGCCGGTGCTGATCCATGCCGGCCGCGGCATCCCGGCGCTCGGGCTGCACGCGGTCGCGCTCGCCGAGGAGTTCCCCAGCGCGCGGCTGATCCTCGCTCACGCCGGCATCTGCGACCTGTCCTGGATCTGGCGCGTGGCCCCCGACTACCCCAACCTGCTGTTCGACACCGCGTGGTGGATTCCGTCGGACATGCTGACGCTGTTCTCGCTCGTCCCGCCCGGCCAGATCCTGTTCGCCTCAGACGCTCCGTACGGCAACACCGCGTTGTCGGCCTGCTTTTCGCTGCGCTGGCCACTGCAGGTCGGGCTGTCAGCGCAACAGATCGAGTCGATCACCTCCGGACAGGCGTTGCGGATCGCCGCCGGCGAGCCGCTGGCCCCAGCCGGGCCAGCCGCCGGGGAGCGCGAGCGTGCGCCGCACGTGCTGCTCGAGCGCGTGTCGGAGTTCCTGCTGCTCGGCGCGATCGCGACGATGCGCGGCGGCGACGGCACCGAGATGCTCGCGCTCGCGCGGCTGGCGTGCGACGTCCCGGAAGAGATCGACGACGCGCCCGTGTTCGCGGCGATCCGCGCGTTGATCGACGCCCACGACGAGTTCGCCGCGCGCGAGCCCGACAACCGGCGCCGCAACACGTTCCTGATCCTCGCCGCGACCGCGGCCCGCACCCCGGACGTGCCGGTGCCGGCGCTGCCCCTGGTGCGCCCGGCCCACGCGCGCAGCCACCGCGCCAGATCGACAGCCCGTCAGTCGTTTCGCTCGTAGATCAGCCGCAGCCCGGTCAGCGTCAGCAGATCGTCGACCTCGTCGATCGTCTCGCGCACGAACGGCACCAGCGCCCCCGCCAGCCCGCCGGTGGCGAGCACGATCGTCGCCGGCCCCAACTCGGCTCGGAGCCGGCGCACGATGCCGTCGACCTGCGCGGCGAACCCGTACACGATCCCGCTGCGAATCGAGTCGACCGTCGACTTGCCGATCAGCGTCTTCGGGGGCGCGAGCTCGACCTTCGGCAGCTTCGCGGCGTGGTCGTAGAGCGCGTCGATCGAGATCTCCGCGCCAGGGGTGATGATCCCGCCGAGGTATTCGCCGGCAGCCGAGACGACGTCGTAGGTGATCGCGGTCCCGAAGTCGACGACGACGCAGGTGTCGCCGACGCGGTCATACGCGGCGACCGCGTTGGCGAGCCGGTCGGCGCCGACCTCGTGCGGGTTGTCGATCCGGATCGGCATCCCGGTGCGGATCGAGGGGCCGACCACCAGCATCTGGTGGCCGAGGTAGCGGGCCGCCATCGCGGTCCACTCGTCCGACAGCTGCGGCACGGTCGTCGAGACGATCGACGCGTCGATGTCGGCGAACGCGAGCCCGCGCAGCCCGAGCAGGTTCGACAGCGACGCCCCCAGCTCGTCGCGCGTGGACCCGCGCACGGTCGCAAAGCGCCAGTGCTCGGCGACCTCGCCCCCTACGAATACGCCGAAGTGCGTCTGGGTGTTGCCGACGTCGACGACCAGCAGCATCGGCGGATTATCGCGTCCGACGTTCAGCGGGGGCTTGCGCTCGCCGGCAGCGCGAGCGGATCGCCGACGCGCCTGACCTGCTGTCCGGACCCGAGCGCTGCCAGCGCGTCGGCGAGCGGGCGCCCGTCGACGCGCAGCTGCGGGTCGAGCTCGAGCAGCCCCACCAGCACGAACCGCCGCGCCAGCACCTCCGGATGGGGCAGCACGAGGCGCGCCGACTGGTGGCGCAGCTCACCCAGCAACAACACGTCGACGTCGATCGCCCGCGGCCCGTGGCGCACGCCGCTAGGGACCCGGCCGACGACCCGCTCGACCTCCTTGCATGCATCCAGCAACGCCTCGGGTCCCAGCTCCGTGGCCACGGCGACGCACGCGTTGAGAAAGTCGCGCTGCTCGAGCATCAGTCCGACGGGCTCGGTCTCGTACACCGACGAGCACGCGAGCACGTCCACGGCACGGGCGGGCAGCGCGGCCACCGCCGCCTGCAGGTGCGCACGCCGCTCGCCGACGTTGGCCCCCAGGCCGAGGTAGCCGCGGCTCAACTCAATGCGCCTCGCGCCACACCTCGACCGACACCTCGGACACCGGCAGCGCCAGCGGCGGCTCCGGCTTGGCTGCCTTGACCCACACGGCGTGCGCGTCGTAGGCGGTCAGCAGCCGGTCTGCGATCGCCGCGCACAGGCGTTCGAGCGTCTTGTACGAGCGCTGCTGGGCGACGAAGTTGGCCGCCTCGCAGACCTCGCCGTAGTCGATCGTGTCTTCGATCCGGTCGGTGACGGTCGCGTCGCACTCGCCGACGTCGATTCTGAGGTCGAGCAGCAGCCGCTGGCCGACCTCGCGTTCTGCGGCGCTCACGCCGACGTGCGTGAACAGCGACAGCCCGCTGATCTCGATCGTGACCTCGGGCTCGGAGCGCTCCTCACCGTCTTCGTCTACGTCGCCGAGATCGTCGAACTCGTCGGGCTCTTCCGCTGCCATGGCCGACGGACCGTAGCAGCAGCGACCGTGAGCGCGTCTACCGCGGGAGCGACGTCGTGGACACGGAACACGCGCGCGCCGCGTGCGAACGCGAGCACGTTGGTGGCGAGCGTCGCGGCGCCGCGCTCGTTTACCTCGCGACCGGTCAAGCGGCCGAGAAACGACTTGCGCGAGGTGCCGACCAGCACCGGCGGCCCGATCGCGACCAACTCGTCGAGCCGCCCCAGCAGCTCCAGGTTGTGCGCGACGGTCTTGCCGAAGCCGATCCCGGGATCGAGCATGATCCGCTCGGGCGTGATCCCGGCGTCGATCGCAACCTCCATCCGCTGCTCGAGAAACGCCCTGATGTCGTCGACGACGTCCTCATAGCGGGGGTCCGCCTGCATCGTGCGCGGCTCGCCGAGCATGTGCATCAGGCAACAATCGGCACCGGCGCGCGCGACCACGCCGGCCATCTCGGGATCGCCGCGCAGCGCGGTGACATCGTTGACGAGCGTCGCGCCGGCCCGCAGCGCGGCGGCGGCGACCCTCGCCTTCATCGTGTCGACCGACAGCTGCGCCCGGACGCCGGCCGCGACGAGGCCCTCGATCACGGGCAGCACGCGCCGGCGCTCGACCTCCGCCCCGACCCGCTCGGCACCCGGTCGCGTCGACTCGCCGCCGATGTCGAGGATCGCCGCTCCCTGCGCCTCGAGCTCGAGCCCGTGCCCGATCGCGGCCTGCACGTCCAGGTAGCGCCCGCCGTCCGAGAACGAGTCGGGCGTCACGTTGACGATCCCCATCACGCGGAAGGCGGCGTCATTCATCGGGCCACCGCCCGTGGCGATCGAAGTACTCGCGCGCCCGCTCCTCGCGCTCGCGCTCGCGATTTGATTCGACGCTCATCCGGTACATCCAGTTGAGCATCCACACCGCCAGCGCCACGATCAGCAGCGACACGCCGCCGGCGGCCCAGATCGAGTCGGGGCTGGCGTGGCCGATCGCGATCCCGACCAGCCCGATCACCGCGATCAACACCGGCAGCCAGACGCGCGTCAGCCTCAGCAGCACGCGGTTCCTGCTCTCTTTCGCGCCTCTCGGAACACCGGGCGTGGGAAGTTAACGTGTACTATTCACACAAATGTCCCAACGCCCTGCGCCACGCACGGCCGGGCGTAACCAACTCACACAAACGCCCTACGCCACGCACGGCCGGGCGTAGCCAACTCACGCAGGCTCGGGACGCTCGGGCGCGATCCCGCGCGCCTCGGCTGCGCCGCCGGCAAGCCCGGGACGCGGCAGCGGACGTGGAGCCTCGCGGCCCGGCCGCTCCGCGGGCGTGCCCGGGATCGGTACCTCAGGCGGGGGCGGCGCGGTGGCACCGAACACCTGCTCCTCGGTGTGACCGGCCAGCAGCGACTCGAACTCTTCCTTCTCGAGCGTCTCGCGCTTGATCAGGATCTCGGAGATCGTCGACAGCGACCCGCGGTGCTCGGTGAGGATGTCCTTCGCCTGCAGGTGCGCCGACTCCACGATCCGGCGGATCTCGTCGTCGATCTCGCGCGCGATCTCGTCGGAGTAGTCGGGCTCGGCCGAGAACTCGCGTCCGAGGAACGGCTGCCCGTGGTCGTGCCCGAACACCCGCGGGCCGAGCTTCTCAGACATCCCGAACCGCATCACCATCTGCTTCGCGGTCGCGGTCACCTTCTCGAGGTCGTTGGACGCGCCGGTCGTAATCTCGCCGAAGCAGATCTCCTCCGCCGCGCGTCCACCGAGCGTCATCGCCAACGTGTCGAGCAGCTCGGCGCGCGTGGTCAGGAACTTGTCCTCGGTCGGCAGCGAGATCGTGTAGCCGAGCGCCTGACCGCGCGAGATCACCGAGATCTTGTGCACCGGGTCGGAGTTGGGCAGGTAGTGGCCGACGATCGCGTGGCCCATCTCGTGATAAGCGGTGATCCGCCGCTCCTTGTCTGACATCACGCGTGTCTTCTTCTCGGGTCCGGCGATCACGCGCATGATCCCTTCCTCGAGCTCGACCTGCGTGATCTCGCGCTTGCCGTTGCGCGCCGCCAGCAGCGCCGCCTCGTTGACCAGGTTCGAGAGATCGGCGCCGGTGAAGCCCGGCGTCTGGCCCGCGAGCGCGTCGACGTCGATCTCGCGCGCCAGCGGCTTGCCGCGCGTGTGCACCTCGAGGATCTTCTTGCGCCCGTTGCGATCGGGGCGGTCGACGACGATCTGGCGGTCGAAGCGGCCGGGGCGCAGCAGCGCCGGATCGAGGATGTCGGGCCGGTTGGTGGCGGCGATCAAGATGATGTTGTCCTTCATCTCGAAGCCGTCCATCTCGACCAGCAGCTGGTTGAGCGTCTGCTCGCGCTCGTCGTGACCACCGCCCAAGCCGGCGCCGCGATGGCGCCCGACGGCGTCGATCTCGTCCATGAAGATGATGCAAGGCGAGTTCTGCTTGGCCTGCTCGAACAGGTCGCGCACCCGCGAAGCGCCGACGCCGACGAACATCTCGACGAAATCGGAGCCGCTGATGCTGAAGAACGGGACGCCCGCCTCGCCCGCGACGGCGCGCGCGAGCAGCGTCTTGCCGGTGCCGGGCGGCCCGTACAGCAGCACGCCCTTGGGGATCCGCGCGCCGAGCGCCTGGAATTTCTTCGGGTTCTCGAGGAACTCCTTGATCTCGTGCAACTCCTCGACCGCCTCGTCGACGCCGGCGACGTCGCGGAACGTGATCTTCGGGCTGTCGACCGACATCCGCTTGGCGCGCGACTTGCCAAACGACATCACCTTCGAGCCGCCCCCCTGCACCTGGTTCATCAGGAAGATCCAGAACCCGATGAAGATCACGAACGGGAGGATGTAGGTCAGCAGCGACAGCCAGCCGCTGCTGGCCTTGCCCTGGATGTCAAAGTCCGACGCCGGCAGGTGCGCCGTGGCGTCGCCGATCAGCTGCGACACGTAGCCGTCCGGGAAGCCGACGGTGTACTTCTGGCCGTCGGTCAACGTCACGTTCGCCGTGTTGTCCTTCTCGTGCAGCGACATGCTCTGCACCAGCCCGTGATCAAGCTGGTAGAGCATGTTCCCGAAGGTCTGCTTCTGCGAGTGGCTGGAGCTGCCGATCAGCTTCTGGGCGAAGAACGCCAGCACGACCACGATCAGGATCGGGAATGCAGCGCTCTTGAAAAACCTGCTCATTGGTTCCTTACGGGTACGAAGCCCCACGGCTCGGGTCCGGACGTTGTCAAGCGTAGCATCTGAGTTTCCGGCTTTGCGGACGCTTGCAAGTCGCTAATCACTCGTTCAGCGCGGCGACATACGGCAGGTTCCGGTAGCGCTCGTCGTAGTCCAGACCGTAGCCGATCGCAAACCGGTTCGGGATCTCGAAGCCGACGTAGCGGGTATGCAGGTCGACCTCGCGGCGCTCGGGCTTGATCAGCAGCGCGCAGACCTCGAGCGAGCGCGGCTGGCGACCGGCGAGGTTGCGCAGCAGGTACTGCAGCGTCAGGCCCGAGTCGACGATGTCCTCGACGATCAGCACGTCGCGCCCCTCGATCACCGCGTCGAGGTCCTTGAGGATCCGCACCACGCCCGAGGACTTGGTCGCCGACCCGTACGACGCGACCGCCATGAAGTCGACCTCGCACGGGACCTCGAGCCCGCGCATCAGGTCCGACAAGAAGAACACCGCTCCCTTCAGGACCCCGACGAGCACGAGGTCCTTGCCCGCATAGTCGCGCGACACCTCCTGTGCCAGTTCCTTGACGCGGCGCTGGAGCGCGTCGGCGGGAACGAGGATCTCCCCGATCGCGTGGTCGCCGTCCACGGGACTAATTTAAGGGGGCGCGCTCGCGCGCGCCTGGTTGGATTGGCTCTCGCACGCTCAGTTGCACCGTTTGGCGGGTGGTCGCGGTCACTTTGAAGCGCTCGGACATGGCGACCCCCGCGACCCACACGATCTCGCCGCCCTCGGATTCAACCACCGGCAGCAGCCGGCGGCGCTCGCGCGGCACCCGGCGCGCCGTGAACAGGTCCTGAAGGCTCTTTGAGCCGCGCAGGCCCAGCGGTGACATGCGATCGCCCGCGCGCCACGAGCGCACGCGCAGCCGCGCGCCGAGCGCGACGCGGTCGAGCACTCCCGGGCCGGCACGCTCCGGCGCGTCGAGCTCGCACGAAACCTCGTAGTCGCCGAACGCAACCCTGCCCGGGATCGGCAGCGACGCCGGCGCGGGTTCGGGTTCGGGCGCGCCGGCGACGACGAACCGCAGGACGCCGTACTGCGCCACGGCGCGCACGCCCGCGCCGAGGTCGAGCGCCGCCGTCCCATCGTCGCGCAGCGCCGCGATCTCGTGCGCCCTGCGCGCCGCGCCCGGCGCGAGGCCGCCGGCGGCCGCGTCGGCGAGCCGCTGCACGACCAGGCGGCGCAGCGCCGGCGCGAGCTCGCGCAGGCGGGCCAACTCGATCTCACTTCGCCCGCGCAGCACGCCGTCGACGAGCTCGTCGAGCACGGCCGCCTCCGCGCGCAGGATCTCGGCCACCGCGAGCACGTTGCGCTGCGCGGCGGGATGCGCCGAGCGCAGTGCCGGCACCAGCGCCGTCCGGATGCGGTTGCGCGCGAACGCATCGGACGCGTTGCTCGGGTCCTCGCACCAGCGCAGGCCGCGCTGCAGGCAGTACGCCGAGGTCTGCGCGCGCGTGAAGGCCAGCAGCGGGCGCACGAGCAGCCCCTCCCGCGCGCTCATCCCCAACAGCGCGCGGCGACTCGGGGATGACGCGAGGCGATACAGGATCGTCTCGACCTGGTCGTCGGCGGTGTGCCCGGCGGCGACGTCGGCGCCGCACTCACGCGCGAGCTGGGCGGCGGCGCCGTAACGCACGTCGCGCGCCCGCGCCTGCAGGTTGCCGCGCTCCGGGCGGCGCGGGCGAGCCAGCTCCAGCACGACGCCCAGCCGCGCACAGACCTCGGCGCAGTGGCGTTCGTCGCGCTCGGCGCTGTCGCGCAGGCCGTAGTTGACGTGCAGGGCGGTGACGGCCTGGGCGCCGGCGATCCGGGCCGCGAGATCCAGCAGGCAGGTCGAGTCCCGCCCGCCGGAGTACAGCACCACGACCGGGCGCCCGTCAGCCAGTAGCCCGTCGCGCGTCACCGGTTCGAGCATCACTCGGTGTCGCGCGCCCGGGCGCGGAAGATCTCGGTCGCGACGCTGAACCCCTTCAGCCGTACCTCCGCGATGCGCTCGAAGCTAAGCTGGTTGGCGGCGTCGACCACCGGCCGGGTGACGAGCACCTCGCCGCCCGCCGAGCGCGCCGCGACCCGCGAGGCGATGTTCACGTCACGCCCGTAGTAGTCGCCATCGCGATACAGCGCCACGCCGCAGTGAATCCCGATCCGCGGCAGCGGCGGCTGTGACTGCGTGCGCTGGAAGCCGACCGCCCAATGGGTCAGCGCCGCGGGATCGGAGCCGACGATCATCACCTCGTCGCCGACCGTCTTGATCACGCGCGCTTCTTGCGGGAGCGTCGCCTCGACCGCCTCGACGAACCGCTCGACCGCCCCGAGCGCCTCGAGCTCGCCTTCCTGCTCGGTCAGCCGCGTATACCCCGCGAGGTCGGCGAACGCGATCGCGACCCGCAGCCGGCCGAGGTCCAGCTTGTCGCCGTCGAGGTCGGACTCCATGTGCGCGACGACGTCTTGCTCGACGAAGTGCTGTAGGTAGCGGCGGTGGAGGCTGTTCATCACCGGC
The DNA here is from genome assembly GCA_049518835.1 of Solirubrobacteraceae bacterium. GTDB lineage: Bacteria > Actinomycetota > Thermoleophilia > Solirubrobacterales > Solirubrobacteraceae > Palsa-465. Next base: position 11,839 of record JBEKRJ010000009.1, on the reverse strand, counting down.
CACGCGAGCGGCAGCAGCTCGCCCGACAGCGTCCGCATCGCCTCTCCCATCTCGATCCCGGTCGCGCCCGAGCGCAGCAGCGGCTCGTGCACGTAGAGGTGAAACAGCCTCACTTCGGCGTCGGCGACCCTCGCCATCACCTGTCCGTACACGCGCACGAGCTGCAGCATCGCCGGCTGCGGCAGGCCCGCTTCGAGCACGGCGGCGAGGTAGCGCAGCAGCTGCACCTCGTCGGCCGACAGGCGCTCGGCTTGCGTGGAGCTCCATCCGAGCGTCGTCACGATCCGCGCGATCAAGGCCGGCTCGAGCCCCGTCTGCGCCGCCGCTTGCTCGCGCGTGAGCATCTCCTCCTCGCGCGGGAACAGGGCATCGATCAGCCCGAACGCGAGCCGGCCCTCTTCGGTCGCGACCCGGATCGCCGCCAGCGAGTGCCCGCGTGCGCGCATCGCCGCCACGATCCGGGCATGGGCGATCGCCTCGGGCGTCCACGTGCCGTCGTACTGCGGGATCACGCTGGCGCGCGTCCAGCGCCGCAGCGTGGCCGGGCTGACGCCGGCCCGCTCGGCCGCCTGGGCAAGCGACAGTCCTGCGCTCTCGCCGGCGGGTCCCGTGGCTCGTTTGCTTGCCATCGCCCAATAGTGTCGCCCGCGGACCGCAGCGCAGACTGACCGGGCCGCAAACTCGATCGTAGTCGGCAGCGAGACCCCGACGAGGACGAGGCCCCGCTGCCCGCGAGCATTACGGCTCGCTGCGTCGGCCGTCGGCGCTCGTCGCGTGTCCGGCGGCGCCTCGCGGATGCACCCGACGGCACACCCACGATCCGGCCTGTTGGCTAGTTGCGTTGCATGGTTCTTACTCGCGCGACCGCGATCTGTCAATGCAGCTGCACGCAGACTGCCGTACACGGGGCGCTTTGACGCCCGAAGTGGTCACGAGGGCGCTGACCCGGCGCCGGGCAGCGCCGCCTCGATCCGCGCCAGCGACTGCTCGATTGCGGACAGGCGCTGCTCGAGCGGCCCGCTCGCCAGTTCCTGCACGCGCTGCTCGACGCGATCCAACCCATCCTCGATCCCCTCCAGCCGCTGTGAGACGGCCCGCAGCCGCCGGGTCAGGCGCTCGAGGTCGCTGGCCGAAGGGAGGTTGAGCGCGCCCATCGCCACCTCTTGCGCGCGCGAGGCGCGCTCGCGGGTCTCGAACGCCGCCCCGAGCGCCCGCGCGACCATCGGATTGTCAAGTAGCTCCTGCGCCAGCTTGCCGATCGCTTCCTCGCCCTGACGTGTCATTCGTTCACGCAGTCCCTTGTCATCGCGCGTGGGCACAGCAGCGACTCTACCGCGCCGGGCGGCGCGCGAGATTCTTATGCTGCGCTTCAGGATAGGCGCGAAATTGTCACATCCGGCGACAGCCCTTCGATCTACACTGATGATGCGTGATCGCAGACGCGGTCAGGTGAGCTTGCGTGCGCGCGATGGGCGCCGGCGGGCGAAGCACAGCAGGCGACAAGTGACCGACAGCGTTCCGCGTTTGCAAACGGAGATGCCAACCAGCAGCTTGCAGCCGATGCCGGCGCGCGGGTCGCGCGTGGACGCACGATCTGCGCCTGCGGGCCGGGAGGCTCGATGATGCTCGGGCGGCGCAAGCTCGTCGCCGCGGCGACGGCAGGCTCGGCACTGGCGCTGACCGGCTCGATGGGAGTGCCGATCGCCTCGGCCGATCCCTGCGTCGTCACGGTCACGCTCGTCGACGGACAGGTGCTGACGTTCAACGTCGACGTCGCGCCGGGAACGCCGCTATCGGCGATGAACCTCGCGATCCCGGGCCCGGTCGCGTCGTGGACAGAATCCTGCACGCCGTCATCGACCACGGGCGCGACCGTGCCCACGAGCACCACCTCGAGCACGAGCGCGACGTCGTCGACCACGAGCACCAGCACGACCGCGACCACGAGCACGACCACGACCACGACCACCGGGACGGGCACGAGCACGGACACGACGACGAGCACCCCGACCACCACCAGCACGAGCACGACGTCGAGCACGAGCACGACCGCGAGCACCCCGACCACCACCACCACGACGTCGAGCTCGAGCTCGACCACGCCGACCACCCAGGCGCCCGCCCCCACGACGTCGCCCGCCCCCACGACGTCGCCTACCCGCGCGAAGACGCCGAAGCCCAGCGACAGCAAGCAGCCGAGCTCGGCGCATACGGGTGGCCCCACGGCGCTGCCCAGGCCCAAGGCGGCCAAGCCGAAGACGAAAAAGAGCAAGTCCAGCAAGTCGAGCGAGCCCGCTCAGACGCGCACGCCGGCGGCGCAAAAGCCGACCGGGGTCCCGACGCCGGCCAACCCGACGTACTCGCTGTCGCTGCCGGGCGCGGCGCCGATCGGCGTCCCGAACTTCTTCATCACGAACTTCCAGATCCCGCCGTTCCTGCTGCCGATCTACCAGGCGGCCGGGATCCAGTACGACGTGCCGTGGCAGGTGCTGGCGGCGATCAACGAGATCGAGACCGACTACGGGCGCAACCTGTCGGTGTCGACGGCCGGGGCGGTGGGATGGATGCAGTTCCTGCCCGAGACCTGGCGGCAGTACGGGCTCGACGCGACCGACTCGGGGTACGCGGATCCGTACAACCCGGTCGACGCGATCTTCGCCGCCGCGCGGTACCTGCACGCCGCGGGCGCGTCGACCAACCTGCGCAACGCGATCTACGCGTACAACCACGCGTGGTGGTACGTGCAGTCGGTGCTGCTGCGCGCGCAGTTGATCGGCGGCATGCCGACGAACCTGATCGCCTCGCTGACGAGCTTGGTCGAGGGTCACTTCCCCGTCGCGGCGCCCGCGAAGTACGCCGACGACAACGTCCAGCAGCTTGCCAAGACGCATGTCACGACGGCCAACGCGGCGATCGCGATCAGCACCGATCCCGGGGTCACGGGCACCTCGATCTACGCCAACCAGGGATCGCCGGTGATCGCCGTCAACGACGGCAAGATCATCGCGGTCGGCCACACCGTGGCGCTCGGTAACTACATCGAGCTGCAGGACGCCAACGGCAACATCTACACCTACGCGCAGCTCGGCTCGATTCCCAAGCGCTACCCGGTGCCCAAGCCGGTGCGATTGACCGCAGCCAATCTGACCAAGGAGCTGGCGGCGCCCGCGACGCCCGCGCCCAAGGGGCCGGCGACGGCCGGGAGCCAGCAGACGGCCCCGGCGGCGACCGCGACCGCAGCCGCCAAGGCCACCGCGACCACGGCCGCAAAGCAAGCCCGCTCGGACTCGACGCCGGTGTCGGCGACGGGCTCGGCGAGCGCGACCCAGCAGCAGGTCGCCGCGCCGCTGGTCAAGGAGCGGTTGTTCGCCTATCCGAGCCGCCCCGCGTCCTACGCAGCCGGCGGCGACTTGCAGCTGCGCAGCGCCGGCGAGCAGATCACCGACTTCCAGAACTACTTCTCCGACGTCCTGCACCTGGCCAAGGACCAGTACACGCTCCAGCCGCTCAAGGTCGGCGCGGTCGTCGTCGCCGGCACGATCCTCGGGCGGATCGGGGCGTCGACCCCGACCGAGGCGTCGCACATGTTCTTCCAGATCCGTCCCGCCGGCAAGAACGCGCCGCTGATCGACCCCAAGCCGATCCTCGACGGCTGGAAGCTGCTCGAGGCGACAGCCGTGTACCGCGCCGCGGGGATCAATCCATTCGTGGACAAGAGCCCGACGATCGGGCAGATCCTGCTGATGAGCAAGGAACAGCTTCAGACGCAGGTGCTGCAGGACCCCGACGTTCAGATCTACGCGTGCGGCCGGCGCGACATCGAGGCCGGGCTGATCGACCGCCGGGTCCTGGCCGTGATCGAGTTCCTGTCCGCGTCGGGCCTGGATCCCTACGTCTCCGGGCTGGAGTGCGGTCATTCGCTGACCGCGACCACGGGCGTCGATGCGGCCGGCGCGACCGGGGCCTCGCTGGACATCTCGAAGATCAACAACATCCCGATCCTCGGCCATCAGGGTCCCGGCTCGATCACCGACGTCACGATCCGGCGACTGCTGACGCTGCAGGGGACGTTCACCCCCGACGAGATCATCAGCACGATGAGCTACAAAAGCCAGAGCAACACGCTCGCGCTGCCCGACCACGCAAACCGCATCCAGGTCACCTTCACGCCCCAGTTCGGTACCAACAAGACGCTGTCGGCGCAGATCGCGAGCATCCTTGCGCCGGGCCAGTGGTCGCAGCTGGTCAGCCAGCTCAGCCAGTTGCCTGAGCCGATCGTGCCGATCGCGCCGAGCAAGTACGCGATCAAGGTTCCCGCAAGCGGCTAAGGCCACGATCTTCGGCTTTACCCAGTTCGAGCTGCCGTGGGCGCTCGGTCCGCCCGACGGCCGTTATCTGGCGAGGATCGCGCCGGCTCCCGGCCGGGCACCAACCCACGTGCTCGTGCTCGCAACCCTGACGGCTCGGCAGCGACGCCGGCTGCGCCCGGCGCCCGGACGGCGACCCGCTGAGCCTGAGCCGGGACCGGCGCAGGTCGCGACCGGCCGCGCCACCGTGATCGACGTCGGGGCCCCGTTCGCCCGCGTCGAGCAGGCCCGCGAGTGGCTGCGGGGCGCCGGCGAGCAGCAGCTGGCAGCCGGACTCGCGGTGCTCAACCGCGCTCTGCACGCGTTCCGGCTCGTGACCGCGGACCCTTACGTCCACGCTGTCACGCTGTCGCACGCGCTGGTCGCGCGGATCGGCTACGGCGCCGGCGAACAGGTTGCCGACGGGCTGTGGACCGAAGCACTGGAGCTCGACGCGTCGCCGCGGCGCCGGCGTCGCGGGACGCTGCTTGCGCCCCAGGCGGCCCTCGCGGCCCAGCTCGGCGGGCGCCGTGCGGCGCTCGCGTGCGAGGAGCTCGCGCTGCGCGCCCGCCTGGACGTCGACCACGATCGGCCGCGCGAAGCCGCGCTGCAGCTGCTGACCGCGCTCGACGCGGCGCTCGCCGAGCTCGCGGTCGATCCCGCCGCGGACGCGCTCGGGCCGCGGCTCGCTGAGCTGCAAGCCCAGCACGAGCCGGTCGCAGGCGCCGCCGCGGCCGCGCTCGCCGGCCCGCTGGGCGACGGCGAGACCGAGGCGGTGGCGTTCGCACTGGCGCGGCTCGAGGCGGCGTTGCGGGCGCGCGCCCTCGCCGGCCCGTGACCGCGATCAGAGCCCGAGCGCCGCCGCGACGGCCTCGAGCTCGTCGACCACGTCTCCGTTCATCAGCACCGTCGCGTAGGAGTCAAACGGCGTCCGGCTCTGGGTCACGATCGCGATCCGGCCACCGGCCCCAAGCGTCGCCGCGGGCAGGTCCGCGACCGGGTGCACCTCCAGCGAGGAGCCGATGCACAGCATCAGGTCGGCGCCCGACGCGAGCCGCTCGGCATAGGTCAGCGCCGCGACCGGCAGGTACTCGCCGAACAGCACGACGCCCGGCTTCAGCGGCTCGCCGCAGTCACACCGCGGCACGCCGCGATCGTCGGCTGCCTGGCGGACGCGCACGTCTGCGAGCGCATAGCGCGTCGTGCAGCGCAGGCACGAGGAGTGGGCGATCGTGCCGTGCACCTCGACGAGCTCGCGGGAGCCGGCGCGCGCGTGCAGCTGGTCGATGTTCTGGGTGATCACGGCGTCGAGCAGGCCGGCCTCCTCGAGCTCGGCGAGCACCGCGTGCGCGCGGTTGGGGCGCTTGTCGTCAAGCGATTGGAAGCGCTCGCCGTAGAAGCTCCAGAAACGCGCCGGGTCGCTGTGGAAGACGTCGATGTGCGCGACCTCCATCGGGTCGATGTTCGCCCACAGCCCGGTGCCGGGCGTCCGGAAGTCCGGGATCCCGGACGGCACCGAGATGCCGGCGCCGGTCAGCGCGACCACCGAGCGCGACTCCCTGATCAACGCCGCCAGCTGCGCAGCGTGATCGATCGACACGCTCACGCCGCCCCCCTCCCCGCAGGTCGCGCGTGTGCAAGCGCCGCAGTCGGTTCTCGCGCCCGGACGCTGTAGTCGGCGGCCTCGAACGCGCGCATCCGCAAACGCTACCCGACGTCCGCCGCTGACGTCGAGCCGGCGCTGCTAACAGGTAGTCTCTGGGGCAATGACAGAGACGCTTCCCGACCCCGTCCAGCCCTACAAGAACATCTCCTCGAAGGCCTACGAGCATCCCGCCGACAGGGCCGCGACCGCGGCGCTCAAGGCGGTGCCGATGCTCGACACAGTCGTGCGCAAGCTGATCGAGTGGGGCTATGAGCGCGCGCTGCGCCAGCTGTACCTCGGGAACTCGATCAAGGTCGGCGAGCGGCAGCTCCCTGCGCTGTGGGGCTCGCACGTGGGCGTCTGTCACGTGTTCGACATGCCCGAGGTGTACGACCTCTACGTCACCGGTGGCGTGATGGGTGGCGCCGTCGTGATCGGCTCCGAGAAGCCGATGATCGTGATCGACTCGATGCTGCTCAGCCGTCTTGGTAGCGGCGAGCAGCGCGTCGTGCTCGCCCACGAGGTTGGCCACATCCTCTCAGATCACGTCGTCTACATGACCGCGCTGAACATCCTCGTCAGCGCCAGCGGCGGCCTGCCGCTCGTGCTGGGGATCCCGTTCCGCGCCGTCAGGGCGGTGTTGCTCGAGTGGTACCGGGCCGTCGAGCTGACCTGCGATCGCGCGGCGACGCTCGCCGTCCGCGACCCCCGGATCGTGTGCCGGACGCTGATGGTGCTCGCGGGCGCGATGCCCGCCGACGAGCTCAACCTCGACGCCTTCATGGCGCAAGCGATGCAGTATGAGAGCTGGGACGACCCGACCGACCGCGTGCGGCGCTTCTTCCACGAGATCGGCCAGACCCACCCATACGCGGTCAAGCGCGTATCCGAGGTGATGAGGTGGGTCCAGACCGGCGAGTACGACCGGATCGTGCGCGGCGAGTACCGCACCCGCGACCACGAGACCGACGTGCGCGAGGAGGCCGGCGAGGCGATGGAGTTCTACGCCGAGCGGTTCCGGGCGATCTTTCGCGAGTTCGGCGAGAACGTCACCAACCTCGGCTCCCAGGTCGGCGGGATGGCCGAGCAGGCCGCTGACTGGCTGCGTCGCCGGGGCGGCGGGCGCGGCGATTGACCGAGCCACCAGGCGCACCGCCAAACGACGATTGCAGACTCGCCCGCGCCACCACGGCGACCGGGTGCTCGTTGGCGCGCGGACGCGCGCCGGATCTTGACAAGCGAGCGCTCACGATATATCGTTGATCTATCGTAAATCTCTGTTTCCGGGAGGCTTGAGACAGATGGGCGCAAGATCAATGGCCGAAGACTGGCCGCAAAAGCTCAACTGGATGTTCTCGCGCGAGGACCGCCCCCGTCCGGGGGACTTCGAGCGGATCGGCGCGCTGCGGCATCTGCACCACCGCGGGGGCCCGTTCGGCAGCGGACCGTTCGGGGGCGGACCGCCGTTTGGCGGCGGCCGCGGCCGGCGGCGGCGCGGTGACGTGCGCCTCGCGCTACTGCGGCTGCTCAACGAGGAGCCGCGCAACGGCTACCAGCTGATGCAGACGATCGAGGAGCGCAGCGGCGGCTCGTGGCGGCCGAGCCCGGGGTCGGTGTACCCGACGCTGGCGCAGCTCGAGGACGAGGGCCTGGTGCGCTCGCTGGACCGCGAGGGCGGCAAGGTGTTCGAGCTCACCGATGCCGGCCGCGAGCACGTGGCCGACAAGGCCGACACGCCGCCGCCGTGGGACGAGGGCGACGAGGCCGGAGCAAGTTCGTTCCCGCAGCTGGGGTCGCTGCTGATCCAGGTCGGCAAGGCCGCCTGGCAGGTCGCCCAGGTCGGCGACGAGGACCAGACCGCGCGCGCCTGCGAGACGCTTGCCGACACCAAACGTGCGCTGTATCGGATCCTCGCAGAGGACCAAAGCGCGTGACGGCGTAACGTAGTCGCGATGGCAACGACGACCAACGGCGCCGGTCCTGCGATCGCGGTCAGCGGCCTGACGAAGACCTTCGGAGAGATCCAAGCCGTGCGCGGCGTCGACTTCGACGTCGCGCCCGGCGAGGTGTTCGGGTTCCTCGGACCGAACGGGGCCGGCAAGACGACGACGATCAACATGCTGTGCACGTTGGTCAAGCCGACCGATGGCGCTGCCACGGTGGCGGGTCATGACGTCGTGCGCGAGCGCGACGACGTGCGGCGCAACATCGGGCTGGTGTTCCAGGACCCGACCCTGGACAACTACATGTCGGGCAAGCAGAACCTGCGCCTGCACGCGGAGCTGTATGGCTTGCAGAAGGATCTGGTCGCGCCGCGGATGCGTCAGGTGCTAGAGATGGTCGGACTGTGGGAGCGCCGGGACTCGCCGGTGGGCACCTACTCGGGCGGCATGCGCCGGCGGCTGGAGATCGCGCGGGGCATGATGCACTCCCCGCGGGTGCTGTTCTTGGACGAGCCGACGATCGGCCTGGACCCGCAGACGCGCCGCTCGATCTGGAGCTACATCCGCGAGCTCAAGGAGCGCGAGGAGATCACGATCTTCATGACCACGCACTACATGGACGAGGCCGAGTGGTGTGACCGGATCGCGATCATGGACCACGGCCTGATCGTGGCCCTCGACGCCCCCGACAAGTTGAAGGCGGGCGTCGGCAAGGATCGGGTGATGATCCACACCGACGACAACGACGCCGCGATCGCGGCGTTGGCGCTGCAATTCGAGATCGAGGCAACGATGGCCGAAGGCGCCGTCACGTTCGGCGTGCCGGGCGGCGAGCAGTTCGTGCCACGCCTGTTCGCCGAGCTGGGCGTCCCGATCCAGGGCGTCAGCGTCTCGCGACCGACGCTCGACGACGTGTTCATGTCCTACACCGGCACGACGATCCGCGACGCCGAGGAGGACGCGGCCAAGAACCGCAACCGGATGATGATGCAGATGATCCATGGAGGTAGGCGATGACCACCACGACCGATCAGCTCGCCGGCGCGCAGCGGCCGACCGCGCCGACCGTCAGGGTCACGGTCCCACCGCACAGCATCGCCTCGGAGCTGCGCGCGATCCGGATCGTCTGGCGCCGGGATCTGATCCGGTTCGTCAACGACCGCATCCGGATCATTTCGTCGCTGATCCAGCCGCTGCTGTTCTTGTTCGTGCTGGGCTCGGGCTTGCAGCAGCTGTCGCGGACCGGCACCCACGGCGTCGACCTGAAGACGTTCATCTATCCCGGCATCCTCTGCATCGCGGTGATGTTCACCGCGATGTTCTCGGCCGCTTCGATCGTGTGGGACCGCGAGTTCGGGTTCATGCGAGAGATGATGGTCGCGCCCGTGCGGCGCAGCTCGATCGTGATTGGCAAGTGCCTGGGCGGTGCGACGGTCGCGTGCTCGCAGGGGATCATCATGATCTTGCTCGCGCCGCTCGTGCACGTCCCCTACAACGTCGTGCTGATCGTCGAGATCTTCGCCCTGCAGCTGCTGCTTGCGTTCACGATCACGGCATTCGGCGTGATGGTCGCGGCGCGGATCAAGCAGATGCAGTCGTTCTTCGGCGTGATGCAGATGATCGTGATGCCGATGTTCTTCATCTCGGGTGCGCTGTTTCCGGCCGCCGGGCTGCCGCGCTGGCTCGAGATCCTCAACCGGATCGATCCGCTCACCTACGCGGTCGATCCGATGCGGCGGCTGGTGTTCGACCACCTGACGATCTCGCCACTCGCCCGCCGGGCGCTGGATCCGGGCGTCACGTGGTGGGGCTGGCACGTTCCGGCGCTGGCCGAGGCGGGCGTGATCCTCGCGCTCGGTCTGCTGATGCTGGGGATCGCGATCTGGGAGTTCTCGACCAGCGAGTAGCGCACCTCGGCACATAGGCCCGAGGAAGGAAACGCATGCGGCGGGCGTCAGCAACGGAGAGATGTCCGCAGGCGCCGCCGCCACAGCTTGGATCACCGCGGCGATCGCCGTCGTCATGGCCGCCGTGGTGGCGCCGCTGCCCGCGGACGCCCGTCAACGCACGCTGATCCAGGGTCCGCCGATCGCGGCGGCGCGCGCGGCCGCTACCTGTCGCTCCGGCCGGGGCTCGAGACAGCCACGCCTGCGCGCCTCGACGCGCACGCGAAACCAACAGCGGCGCGTCCGGGTGATGGCGTGCGACGCCGCACATCGGCTGCGTCGCCGCGCCGCCACGCGGAGGCGGACGCGAGCTAGGGACGGCGCGCCTAACCGGCCGGCACGTCGGCCCCGTGCCGCGATCCAGGCCGCCGCGCCGCGCGCGCGTCCCGCCGGCCGGCAACGGGGTGCGCCCGCCGGCGATCCGGGCGTGGCGATCGCGGACTTCGATTTCAGCCCGGGCACGACCACGATCCACGTCGGCGACACGGTCACGTGGACGAACGGCGGCCCCAGCTCCCACACCGCAACCGCGCGCGACGGCAGCTTCAACACCGGCGTGCTGAAGAAAGGCGCCAGCGCATCGCACACGTTCACCGCCGCGGGAACGTTTTCCTACTTCTGCGAGATTCACCCGTTCATGCACGGCACGATCGTCGTCCTGGCAGCCGTCTCGAAGCCGAGCACCGCCGCGCCGAGCACCGCCGCGCCGAGCACGCCGGCGAGCGCCGCGACGAGCGCATCGACGACGCCTGCCACGGCCTTGCCACAGCTCCCGCTGACCGGCCTCGACCTCACGACGGTGCTGTGCGCCGGACTCCTGCTGGGCACCATAGGCGTGGCGATTCACGCCGCGGTCACGGCCACTGCGGACAGGTCCTGACCTAGTAGCTCGGTTAGCTTGCCGGCAAATGTCCAGTGACCTGAAGGGAGCAGCGATGGCAGCATTCGAGCGATACATCCCTGGCGTTCCGTGCTGGGTCGATACAAGCCAACCGGATCCCGAGGCAGCGGTGAGGTTCTACAGCGGCCTGTTCGGCTGGGAGTTCGAGGACGTGATGCCCGCCGGGGCGCCCGGCAGCTATTTCGTGGCTCGACTGCGCGGGGCTGACGTCGCCGCGGTGGCCTCGCTACCAGATCGTGCACCGAGGGTCGCCGCATGGAACACGTACGTCTGGGTGCAGAGCGCCGACGAGACGACTTCGAAGGTGACCGCCGCGGGCGGAACGATCCTCAGCGAGCCCTTCGACGTTCACGATGCGGGTCGCATGGCCGTCTTCGCCGACCCGGACGGTGCCGTGTTCAGCGTCTGGCAAGCGGGGCGCCACCGAGGTGCGCTGATCGTCAACGAGCCCGGCTCGTTGAACTTCAACGGGCTCAACACGCGCAGCGCGCCGACGGCGCGGGAGTTCTACCGCGCGGTGTTCGGGTGGCAGACGCTCGCGCTGGGTGAAGCCGAGATGTGGACGCTGCCAGGCTATGGCGACCACCTCGAGCGCCACCGTCCTGGCTTCCGTGAGCAGATGGCGGCGATGGGCGTGCCCGGCTTTGCGGACGTCGTCGCGAGCCTGCACCCGATTGCGGACGACCAGGCTGACGCACGCACGCACTGGAGCGTGACGTTCACCGTCCACGACGCCGACGCGACGGCCGAGCAGGCGATCGAGCTGGGCGGCAGAGTGCTCGTGGCGCCATTTGACGCCCCATGGGTCCGCACGACCGTGATTGCCGACCCGCAAGGCGCAACCTTGATCGCCAGCAAGTTCGCTCCCGAGAACAGGGATCTGGCCGACCGCGAGCACACGTCGGCCGCCACCCGTTAGGGCCCGCGCAGGAATTAGTGCGGGAATTTGGCGGGGGGCTGGGCGTGTCTGGCGCCGCCGGCTCGCCCCGATATTGCTGGTGGCAAGTGAGGGCGAGCCGGTGGCGCCAGGCAGCCGGATGACTCGGGCGGGCCCGTTC
>JBEKRJ010000008.1:0-24452 GCA_049518835.1 Solirubrobacteraceae bacterium | reverse complement strand
CCAGCGGCTTCTATGGCTCCTACCTGACGGCCACCAGCACCTTCTTCGACAACGAGCGGACGGCCGCCGAGTACGGCATCTACTCCAGCAACTGGACCGGCGGCAGCTGGGACCACGCCTACGCGAGCAACTTCAACGACTCCGGGTTCTACATCGGCGCCTGTCAGCAACGGTGCGACCAGACGATCGATCACGCCTGGGCGCAGTACGACGCGCTGGGCTACTCGGGCTCGAACTCCGGCGGTCAGCTGGTGATCGAGAACTCCGAGCTCGACCACAACGAGGACGGCGCCGACACCAACAGCCAGAACGGCGACAACCCGCCGCCGCAGGACGGCGCATGCCCCAACGGCGCCACGAGTCCGATCACGCACACCCATTCCTGCTGGGTGTTCATCGACAACTACGTCCACGACAACAACAACCCGAACGTGCCGGCTGCCGGCGAAGCGACGGCGGGTCCTGTCGGGACCGGGCTGTCGATCACGGGCGGACGCGACGACACGATCATCAGCAACCGGTTCATCCACAACGACGCTTGGGGCGTGATCTTCTCTCCCTACGTGGACAGCGGCAAGCCATGCACCGGCGGGACGCTCGGGTTCCCCGCGGCCGGGCCCGGCAGCTGCCTGTTCGACGATTTCGGCGACGCGCTGATCGCCAACACGTTTGCCGACAATGGCTCCTACGGTCACGCGAGCAACGGCGACTTCGCGCAGGTCAACGAGGAGAACGGCCATCCGACGGACTGCTACAGCGCCAACATCGAGCAGCGCGGCGCCGGCCTGTCGCCCGACGACGCGAGGCTTCAGGCCACATACCCAGCATGCACCGGCGCGCCCGTGAACGCCGGCGCCAGCAATCCGGACTTCCTCGGCGAGGTGCTGTGCGACTCGCAGCTGCAGCTCGTCGCCGGGACGCCCGCTCCGTGTCCGAGCGGCCCGTATCCGCGCCGAACGCGCGTCGTGATGCATCCGCTGCCGCAGCTTGCGGCGATGCCGCAGGCGTGCGCCGGGGTCCCCGCGAACCCCTGGTGCCCAGCACACAAGCGCGTCGTGCACTAAGGGCGCAGACCCCCGCGCCAGCGGTCGGCGGTCTGCCGGGTCCTAACTTCTGCTCAAAATGAGCTGCCTAGTGATCAAGCTTGGCTCGAGCGTCGTGGCCGACGAGCGCGGCGAGGTGCGCGCGGACGTGCTGGCGCGCGCCTGCGACGAGCTCGGTGAGCTGCACCACGCCGGCCGTTCGCTGATCGTGGTGACCAGCGGCGCGATCGCACGGGGGATGGGGGTGATGGGGATCCCGTTGCGACCCCGAGCGATGGACGAGCTGCAGGCAGCCAGCGCCGTCGGTCAGGGCAAGCTCTATCAGGTCTACGACGAGCTGCTGCGCGCCCGCGGCGTGGCGACCGCGCAGGTGCTGCTGACGTTCTTCGACATGAGCGCGCGTACTCATTACCTCAACGCGCGCCAGACCCTGCGCAAGCTGCTCGAGTGGCGCGTCGTACCGGTGATCAACGAGAACGACACGACGACCACCGACGAGATCTCGTTCGGCAACAACGACTTCCTGGCGGCCCAGGTCGCGATCCTGCTCGGCGCGGAGCTGCTGATGTTGCTGACCGATGCCGAGGGCGTGTTCACGGCCGATCCACGCTTGGAAGCCGGCGCGCAGCTCGTATCCGAGGTGCAGCAGGTCGAGCAGCTCGAGGAGTTCGACATCGGCCATGCGACTTCACCACTTGGCTCCGGTGGCATGCGGTCGAAGGTCGTCGCCGCCGAGATGGCGACAGCTGCCGGGATTCCGACTGTGATCGCCAGCGGCCTGCTCGCCGGCACGATCCGAGCGGCCGCGGCGCGCGAAGCGGTCGGCACGCGCTTTGCGGCGCGGCGCAGCCGCTACTCCAGCTTCAAGCTGTGGCTGAAGTACGCCAAGCCGACTCGCGGCCTGGTCCAGGTCGACCAAGGCGCGGCCCGGGCGTTGCGAGAAGGCGGGACCGATCGAAGTCTCGTGCGACGGTGACTCGGTCGGCAAGGGCATCTCCAACTACTCCGATCAAGAGCTGCGAACGATCTGCGGGCTGAAGTCGGCCGAGGTCCGCGCGTTGCTGCCACGGGCGAGCGAGGAGGCCGTGCACCGCGACTATTTCGTGCTCGCGTAACCTGTAGCGCATGGCAACGACCGCCACATCTGTCGCTGAGACGTGCGTGGCCGCCAAGGCCGCCGCGAGGATCCTCGCGACGCTCGACTCCACCATCAAGAACAATGCGCTGCGAGCGGTTGCGGACGCGCTCACGTACCGGATCGATGAGATCCTCGACGCCAATGCCCGTGACCTGGAGGCCGGACGCGAGGCTGCGCTGACGCCCGCGCTGCTGGACCGCCTGGCGCTCGACGAACGCCGTGTGGGGACCGTGGCAGCCCAGGTGCGCGACATCGCGGCGCTCCCGGATCCGGTCGGGGAGCTGATCGACGGCCACCGTCTGGCCAATGGGCTGGACGTGCGCAAGGTGCGCGTTCCGCTCGGCGTGATTGCCGTCGTCTACGAGGCGCGCCCGAACGTCACGATCGACGCCGCCGCGCTGTGCCTGAAGTCCGGCAACGCGATCGTCCTGCGAGGGTCCTCGGCGGCGGCCCACTCCAACGCGGTCCTTGCCGCGATCGCGATCGACACGATCCGCGACGCGGGCCTGCCCGCGGGCGCGCTGGCGCTGGTCGCCGGCGGCGGCCACGGAGAGCTCGAACAGCTTGCCACCCAGAGTGGCGTCGTCGACCTGATCATCCCGCGCGGGGGCGAGGGCCTGAAGGCGGCGCTGAAGGGCGTGGCGACCGTTCCCGTGATCTATGCGGCGTCTGGCAACTGCCACGTCTATGTCGACGCGACCGCCCCGCTTGATGACGCGCTCGCGATCACGCTCAACGCCAAGACGCAGCGCCCCAGCGTCTGCAACGCGGCCGAGACGCTGCTCGTGCACGAGGCGATCGCGCCGCAGTTCTTGCCCCGGGCGCTGCGCGAGCTCGCCGGCGCAGGCGTGCAGTTGCGCGGCGACGAGCGCGTCCGCGCGCTGGCCGCCGGCGATCGCGCGATTGCGATCGCGACCGAGGAGGACTGGGCGACCGAGTACCACGCGCTCACGCTCGCGGTCGGGATCGTCGACTCGACCCCGGAGGCGATCGATCACATCAACCGGTACGGCTCTGGGCACTCCGACGCGATCGTCACCCGCGACACGGAGTCTGCGCGCGCGTTCGAGCTCGGCGTGGACTCGGCCTGCGTGTACGTCAACGCGTCGACCCGGTTTACCGACGGTGGCGAGTTCGGGATGGGCGCCGAGATCGGCAACTCGACGCAGAAGCTGCACGCGCGCGGTCCAATCGGGCTTCGCGAGCTGTGCACGTTCAAGTACCTGGTCGAAGGCGCGGGCCACATCCGGCCGTGACCCGCGAGCGCTGACTCAGTGCGCGTCGGGATTCTCGGGGGCACGTTCAATCCGCCACATCTCGGTCATCTCGTGTGCGGGCAGGAGGCGTACGTCGCGCTTGGTCTCGATCTCGTGATGCTGATCCCGGCTCTGATCCCGCCGCACAAGCCGATCGACTATGAGCCGGGCGCCCACCACAGGCTCGAGCTGTGCCGGCTGGCGGTCTGCGGCGACCAGCGGTTTGCGGTCTGCGACCTCGAGCTACGGCGATCTGGACCGTCATACACGGTCGATACGCTTAAGGAGCTGCGCTCACAAGCCCCAGACAACGAGCTGTTCCTCGTACTCGGCGGAGACGTTGCGGCCGGACTGCCCGATTGGCATCAGCCCGAGCAAGTTCTGTCGCTCGCGACGGTGACGGTCGCAAAGCGCCGGGGGACTCCGAAGGCGAGGGTCGATGGGGCCCTCAGCCGGTTGGCGGGCGGGGAACGGGCTCGCTTCTTTCCGATGCCCAGAATCGGCGTTTCCTCGACGATGATCCGGCGCCGCGTGGGCGCTGGGCAGCCGGTGCGCTATCTCGTCCCGGATGCCGTCGAGGGCTACATCGGCGAGCATCGCCTCTACCAGAATCGGCCGGCGCGGTGACTAGCGAGCAGTCGCGCCTCGCAGCGCAACAGCTGGCGCTCGTGGTCGCCGAGTACGCGGCGGACCGCAAGGCGCTGGAGATCGTCGAGCTCGACATGCGCGAGATGATCGGATACACCGACTACTTCGTGATCTGCACCGGCAGGACCGACCGGCAGGCCAAGGCGATCCACGACGCGATCCACGAGGGCCTCAAGCGCGAGCACGGGATCCTGCCGCGCAGGGTCGAAGGGCTCAGGCAGGCGCGCTGGATCCTGATGGACTACCTCGACGTGGTGGTCCACATCTTCACGCCCGACACGCGTGAGTACTACCGGCTCGAGCAGCTGTGGGGCGAGGCACCCGTCCGCGCGGTCGCCGCCGGCTCATAGCCGCAACGGCGCCGCCCAGTACTGCGTAAGCGGGCGAGGTCGCGGTCGCGGGTTGGCTCGCAACGGTACGCTGTCGCTCAGTGGCATCCGAGATCCTTGAAGCACCGGAGATGCGCGATCGGATCGCGGTCAAGCATGGCTTCCCCGACGGCAAGGCGTTTGACTCTCCCGGCCCCGAACGGGTCACGATAACGATCGTTCCGACCCGGATCCGAACATCGTCCAGGGAGTAGTGCTGAGATGGCTCGGGAGGGGCTCGATCGGCAACTTGGGGCGCTGCGTGACGCTGTCGACTGGATCGCCCAGAAGCTTGTCGATCTGGAGACGGACTCGACCCGGCAGCTGCTCGACGCGACGAAGCTAGGCGGTGAATCGGCGAAGCAGTCGGCGGCGGCCTGCGGTCGCCCCGCACGCAACTTCGGCGCTCGCCGAATGCCCGTCCCGTCTATAGCGCTGCCAGCAGCTTCGGCGCTCGCCGAATGGCCGCCCCGCCTATAGCGCCGCCAGTAGTTTCGGCGCAACCTCTTTCTTGCGGCTCATCACCCCGGGCAGCTCGATCACGCTGTCCTGCGCGGAGGTGCCGAACGTCCGCGCCACGCCGGCGACGTCGCCGGCGATCAGCAGCTCGGTCCCTTTCGTCAAGACGTCAGTGACCATCAGCGCGTATAGCTGCAGGCCCCTGCGCTCGCGTTCGCGGTTCATCGCCACCAGCAGCTCGGACTTGCGGTCGAGCAGGGTCTTGCCGACGACCTCGATCTGTGCGATGCAGATCGTGGCACCGCCGCTGACCTGGTAGAGCTTGGCGTCGCGATTGACGATCTCCTCGGCGCTGACCCGCGAGACGTCCGAGGTCTGCTCGAACATTTCGCGTCCGAACTCGGTCGCGTCGATTGCGAGCACGCGCTGTAGGTATTCGACGACCGCGTGGTCGCGCTCGGTGGTCGTCGGCGAGTTGAGGATCACCGTGTCCGATAGGATCGCCCCGAGCAGCATTGTCGCGCTGGAGCGGCTGGGCTCCATCCCGTTCTGGCGAAAGCGCTCGATCACCAGCGTTGCGGTCGAGCCGACTGGATCGAATGTCGCCGTGACTGGCACGCGGGTCTCGATCGAGCCGATGTGATGATGGTCGAGAATCTCGGTGATCTCGGCATGCTCGATTCCAGCGACGCTCTGGCCCTGCTCGGCGTGGTCGACCAGCATGACCCGCCGGCGCGCCGGCGCCACCATGTCCGAACGCCGGACGAGACCGATCGGATGCAGCTCGGCGTCGACCACGACCGCCGCTCCGTAGTGGATCTCCTTGACCTGCTCGGAGATCTCGGCCAGCAGGTCCTCGCTGGTCACGGTCAGCGGATCGGCCTCCATCAGCGCCCGGCAGGGGGCCGCGAGCGTGATCATCCGCCCCGACACGTAGCTGTCCAATGGCGAGACGATCACGGCGATGCCCCGCTCGCCCGCGCGCGCGAGCACCGACTCCGACGGCATCGACCCGTTCGAGGTCACGATCAGCGCCGCGCCGAGGTCGATCGCGAGGCGTTGGGCGTCCTCGCGGTTGCCGGTCACGACGATGTCACCGTCGGAGATCCCACTGCCCGATCCGACGTCCATCGCGTGCACCCAGACCCGTCCCGCGAGCTGCTTGTCGTCGCCGAGCACGAGCTTGCCCTGCAGCACGTCGACGACCGCGTGGACGTAGGTCGGCGCGTCCTCGAGGGTCGAGGTCTGGCGAGATTCCCGGATGAAGCGCCGCGCGAGCGCACGCTCCGTCACGACGCCGGTCAGGACACCATCGCGGTCGACGATCGGCACGACCTCGAGGTCGGCGCGAGTCATCGCCCGGCCCGCCTCGCGGATCGGCTGATCCTGGCCGATCACGGGGAAGCTCGACTCCATCACGTCGCAGGCGCGGAGCATCACGTGCTCGAGGAACTCGGGTTGCGGGGCGCCGCTGCGTTCGAGCACCCAGCGCGTCTGCGTGTTGCATTCCCCAAGCCGCGCCGGGACGTAGTCGTTGTTTGGGTCAAGCCGGCGCTTGAGCTCGGCGTACCCGATCGCCGAGGCGATCGAATCCGTGTCGGGATTACGGTGGCCGGTGACGTAGATCAACGACATACGGGCGATTATCGCTCGCCGGCGGTCGCGGTGGCTCGCTACCGTCTGAAGTGAGCAGGGGGCGGCGGGCAGACGCTTGCCCCAAGTAGTCAGCGACGAATGAAAGAGGCGACGATGCCGGCCGCGCCACAGATCCTCCCAACCCAGATCACGCAGGGCACCGCCCCGGGACTCAATTACCGGCTAGAGGGTGAGCTGGTCCCCGTGCTCCACATGGCGCTCGACGGACGAGTGCCCGTGTACTTCGAGCACCACGTGCTGCTGTGGAAGTACCCGACGATGCAGATCGGCCTGCACCCGTTGAAGAAGGGGCTCAAGCGGCGCGTGTTCGGTGGCATGCCGCTGCTGTTGCTCGAGGCGCAGTCCGCCGGCGAGCTCGCGTTCAGCCGCGACGCGCCCGGCCACATCGCGGCGCTGCATCTGCAGTCCGGAAACGGGATCGTCGTGCGCGAGCACCAGTTCCTCGCCGCCACCGCCAACGTCCAGTACGACTACAGCCGCGTCAAGGGGTTCGCGAACATGCTCTACGGCGGCGGCTTCTGGGTAGATCACTTCTTCGCCGGCGACCATGAAGGCGTGGTCTGGGTCCATGGCTACGGCAACGTGTTCGAGAAGCAGCTCGACGCCGGCGAGTCGATCGACATCGAGCCGGGTGGCTGGGTGTACCGGGATCACTCGGTCTCGATGTCGCAGGAGGTCTACGGCTTCAAGACCGGCTTGCTCAGCGGCGCCGGCAACCTCGTCTTCAACCGCTTCACCGGCCCGGGACGCGTCGGCTTGCAGAGCGCGTACTATCACCCGCCGGTCCAGGAGGGGGCCGCCGGCAACGCCCAACGCGAGGGCGGCGGCGGCCTGCTGGGGAACATCGTCGGCGGCCTGCTCGACAACTGAGGCTCAGCCGATGCAGTTCGCGCCCGGTCACCTGGCCGCCAACCCGCTGCCGCCCGGGATCGTCGGCGCGCTCGGACTCGGGGGCTACCAGCTCCTGGTCGATGTCGCCGGCGTCGGCGCCGGCCGGCTGGGCTCGCAGGCGTTCCTGCTTGTCGCCCCCGACCCCGACCCGGCGCTCCCCGATGCAGGCACGCAGATCTCGCTCCATCAACCGCGTCTGCGCGACGAGCAAGAGGTGGCCGCGTTCACTCAGCTGGCGGCGCAGCTGGGGTACATGCGGCTGTCGGGCTACCGCCTCGCGCTCGAGCGCTCGGGGCTGCGCAGCAAGATCTCGGTCGTCAATCCAGCGACCGGGGCGATCGTCGCCGCGATCCCCGACAAGCATCCGGGACGGCTGTTCGGGGGCGGCGTCGGCGCGTCACGCCTGCTCGCTTCGGTGCGCGCGCTGCCGCCGGCCGGACCGCCGCCTGACACCCGCAATCCCGAGCTGATGCGTGAGGTGCTGCTCGCGCTCGCGTTGCGCGACGAGTCGCTCGGGGGCGCGGAGGCGGCCGAGCTGGCCGATCGCGCGGTCGCCCTGCTCGGAGACGATCGGGCGCTCGACCCGCCGGGCGCGTTGGAGGCTGCCAAGAACAACCCGAGCTAGCGCGCCGATTCGGGCGGTCGCTCGACAGATGGCGGTGGTGAGGCCCCGCCTGATGTCCACAACGTCACGTGCGAGTGAGCGAAGCTCGCGCGCGTAACAAACCGAAGCTCGCGGTCGCCCGCCACGAGTGCAACAGCGTTCGACTGCACGCCGCGATCGGCTGCTCGCGCGTCGCCGGTGGCGTGCGAGACTGGTCGTGATGTCCGCTGAGCCGGAGCCATCAGACCTGGTTGGGCGCCCGGTGCTGCCAGAGGCCAGACGCGCTGCGATCGCGGCGCCGCTGCGCGATCAGGGCGCCGTGACGATCGCTGAGCTCGAGCGGCGGTTCGACATATCGGCGATGACTGCGCGGCGCGACCTCGACGAGCTCGAGCGTCAGGGGGTGGCGCAGCGGACCCACGGCGGCGCGGTCGCGCCGTCGGTCTCGACTCACGAGGATTCGTTCGCGCGCCGTGTCGAGATCGCCGCCGACGCCAAGGCGGCGCTGGCGCGAGCCGCCGTCGAGATGCTCGCCGCCGGTGAGACGGTGTTCCTGGACTCTTCGACCTCTGCCTACTACGTCGCGCGGAGGATCGTCGAGGCCGGGGTCGGGGTGACGGCGATCACCAACAGCGTTCCGATCATGAACCTGATCGCCACCAGCTCCGTTCCGAAGCTGAGCCTCGTCGGGGTCGGAGGGCGGCTGCGCGAGCTGACACGATCATTCGTCGGCCCGTTTGCAGTGCAGACGGTCGTGGGCCACTTCGCCGACAGAGCATTCTTCTCGGTCAAGGGCATCACCTCCAACGGCGTGATGACTGACCCGGACGACCTCGAGGCCGAGGTCAAGCGGTCGATGCTCGCCCAGGCCGAGCGCACCGTCCTGCTCATCGACGGGTCTAAGCTGGCGGTCCGCGGGGTCTGCGTGATCGGGCGCGTGGGCGAGCTGTCAGACGTGCTCGCCTACGAGACGACCCCGGAGCAGCGCGAGCGGTTGCAGGCTCCCGGCGTCCAGCTTCGCGTCGTCGGGCCCTAAGGG
Source organism: Solirubrobacteraceae bacterium (assembly GCA_049518835.1). Classification (GTDB taxonomy): domain Bacteria; phylum Actinomycetota; class Thermoleophilia; order Solirubrobacterales; family Solirubrobacteraceae; genus Palsa-465. The sequence goes on along the minus strand of JBEKRJ010000008.1, from coordinate 15,350 downwards.
CCGACCGCCCCCGACCGCCCCCGCCCGCCCGACGACCCACGCCGGCCGACCCATGCCGGCCGCACCGGCGACGACGAGGCTCCGTTAGGGAGAGAAGCCTCGAGTCGGCCACATGCTGCGTTCGTCACAAAAGTTTGTTCTTGTGCTCTTGACGCCCTCCGCGTGGTCTGATTTGATTGTTCCTGTTCGAGTTGGGGTCTCTTATGGAACGCAGATCCCACGGTCCACCACACAGGAGAGAGTTCCATGACAGAACAGGTCAAGCGCGCCGCGCATCCGCGTCGCGTGCGTCGGTCGCTGGGGACCGGAGCGGCCGTGGTCGCGGGGGTGCTCGCGTTCGCCGCATGCGGCAGTTCTTCGAGCAGTTCCTCCGGCACCACAAGCTCGAGCGCCGCGGCTTCCGGTGCAAGCGGCGGGCTGAAGACAGGACTCACCGTGGCCGTGATCCCGAAGAACCTCGGGAACAACTACTTCACCGTGGCCGACAGCGTCAAGACCGGCGGCGCGCTCGCCGCGCTGCAGTCGCTGGGTGAGAAGGGCAGCGAGACGAGTGGCTCGGCGGCAACGTCAGCGTCGCAGTTGCCGGCGATCCAGTCGGCGATCGCCAAGGGCGCAAATGCGCTGATCGTGTCGGCCACCGATCCGACCGCGCTATGCCCAACGCTCAAGCAGGCGAAGGCGCGCGGCATTACGGTCGTCACGTATGACTCGGATGCACCGACGTGCCGTGACATGTTCGTCAGTCAGGCGTCGTCGGCGGCGATCGGGACCAGCGAGGTCGACCTGCTCGCCAAGGAACTGGGCAGCAAGGGGCAGATCGCGATCGTGTCGGCCGCGGCGTCGGCAACGAACCAGAACACGTGGATCGGGTACATGAAGCAGGAGCTCGCGAAGTACCCGAACATGAAGCTCGTGTCGATTGTGTATGGCAATGACGATCCGACGACGGCCAGTCAGGTGACCAGCGGCCTATTGCAGAAGTACCCGAACCTGGCGGGGATCATCTCTCCGACGACGGTCGGGATCGCGGCGGCGGCGGGTGTGCTGGATACGCCGCAGTACCGTGGCAAGGTCAAGCTGACCGGTCTCGGGACACCGCTGTCGATGAAGAAGTTCGTCGACGACGGGACGGTGGAGGCCTTCGAGCTGTGGAACCCGGCCAACCTCGGTTACCTGGCCGCGTATGTCGCAGTCGAGCTGGCTTCGAAGAAGATCACCGCCACCCAGGGGCAGACGCTCACGGCGGGCAAGCTCGGCAGCTACACGATCGGGGCTGACAACACGGTCGTGCTCGGGCCGCCGACCGTGTTTGACAAGGCGAACATCAACCAGTTCAACTTCTAGCCTAGGCGTCCTGTCCAGATTGCTCGTGGGTCGCTGACGGTTACGTCGGCGACCCATCAGCCATACCTCTTTTGTGACATGTCTTCTTCTCACATCAAGGGGGGCGCGCCCGATGACGGCTCGCGCGTGCACCCCGCTGACGCGTTGGCGACACTGCCCACGCCGGTGCTGGCCCTGCACGATGCCTCCAAGGCGTTTGCCGGCGTGCACGCGCTCGAGGGCGTCTCGCTTGACCTCTACGGGGGCGAGGCGCATGCGCTGGTCGGCGAGAACGGCGCCGGCAAGTCGACGCTGGTCAAGATCCTTGGCGGCGTTCACCAGCCCGACCGCGGCGCGCTGCTGCTGGACGGGCGCGAGGTGACCCTGTCGGGCACGGCGGACGCAGGCAACGCCGGCATCGCCGTCATCTATCAGGAGCCGACGCTGTTTCCCGATTTGTCGGTGGCCGAGAACGTGTTCATCGGCCGCCAGCCGCTGCGGGTCGGGCGGCGGATCGACAGGCGCGCGATGGACGACGAAGTCAACCGGATCTTCGATGGGCTGGGGGTGCGGATGGATCCCGAGCGGGTCGCGCGCGGGCTGTCGATCGCCGAGCAGCAACTGGTGGAGATCGCCAAGGCGCTGTCGCGCGACGCCAAGGTGCTGATCATGGACGAGCCGACGGCCGCGCTGTCGCCGGTGGAGGTCAGGCGGCTGTTCCGGGTCGCGGAGACGCTGCGCGCCCAGGGGGCCGCCGTGCTGTTCATCTCCCATCGCCTCGAGGAGGTCTTCGCGCTGTGTCAGCGGGTCACCGTGCTGCGCGACGGCCGTCTGGTCCTCTCGCGCGAGCTGGCCGGCCTGAGCTCCGACGATCTCGTCCGGGCGATGGTCGGGCGGGAGATCTCGGCGCGCGAGCACGAGGCTCACGCCCCGCAGGGCACGGTGCTCGAGGTCGAGCATCTGACCCGGGAGGGCGTGTTCGTCGACATCTCCTTCGACGTGCGGGCCGGCGAGGTTGTCGCGCTCGCCGGGCTCGTCGGAGCGGGTCGTAGCGAGGTCGCCCGGGCGATCTTCGGAATCGACCGCTACGACGCTGGAACCGTCCGCATTGGCGGGAACAGCCTGCGGCGCGGCTCGCCTGCGGCGGCGATGGGCGCCGGGATCGGCTTCGTCCCCGAGGACCGTCGCCAGCACGGGCTGGTGATGGACTTCTCCACCGAGGACAACATCGCGCTCGCCTCGTTGAGTCGCCTGACGCGCCACGGGCTATTGCGGCGGCCCGTCGAGCGTGCGTTCTCGCTCGAGTGGGCCCAGCGGCTGCAGGTCAAGTACGGGCGGATCACCAATCCGGTCTCGTCACTGTCGGGCGGCAACCAGCAGAAGGTCGTGCTCGCCAAGTGGCTCTCACGCCAGCCGCGGCTGCTGATCGTCGACGAGCCGACGCGCGGGATCGATATCGGCACCAAGAGCGAGGTCCACCGGTTGCTCTCCTCGCTGGCCGGAGACGGCGTCGCGGTGCTCGTGATCTCATCTGAGCTGCCCGAGGTCCTGTCGGTGGCCGACCGGATCCTCGTGATGCATGAGGGCCGCCTCGCCGCGACGTTCACTCACGAGGAGGCGTCAGAGGAGCGGATCATCGCCGCCGCCACCGGCCAGAACGGATCCTCGGGCCACCTAAAGGAGCAACGATCATGAGCGCCACGACAGCACCCGCCGCCCCGAGCGCCTCGACCGAGAATCCTCGCCGGCTGGTGGACGTGGTCCTGCGGGCGCGCACGTTCGGGATCGTCGGCGTGCTCGCCCTGTTCGTCGTCGTCACGACCGCGTTTCAATCACGGTTCCTCAACGGTTCGAACGTCCGCTTCATCCTCGCCACGACCGCGATTTACGCGCTCGTCGCGGTCGGTGAGACGTTCGTGGTCATCACCCGCAACGTCGACCTGTCGGTCGGCTCGGTGGTGGGACTGTCGGCGTACGTGTCGGCGAACATGTTCCAGGCACACCACGGGATTCCGATCCCCGTCGTGTTCCTCGTCGGGCTCGGTGTCGGCTTGGCCTGTGGAGTCGTGACAGGGATCATCACCGCTGTCGGTCGGGTCCCCAGTCTGGTGGTGACGCTGGCGATGCTCTACATCATCCGGGGAGTCGACACGATCATCGTCGGCTCGGGACAGGTGGTCGCCAACGCGCTGCCCGACTCGTTCATCAACATCTTCCACGCCACCGTGCTGGGGATCCCCGACCTCGCGCTCGCGGTCGCGGTCGTCGTCGCGATCGCCTGGTACTACCTGCGCTCATATCGCTCCGGGCGGGAGCTGTACGCGATCGGGTCAGACCCCGACGCGGCCCGCCTGGGCGGGATTCCGATCGGCCGGCGGATCTTCGGCGCGTTCGTGCTCAGCGGCGCGCTCGCCGGACTGGGCGGCGTCGTGTGGGCCACGCAGTACAACACGATCGACGCGACCGCCGCGACCGGCCTGGAGTTGCAGATCATCGCCGCGGTTGTGGTTGGCGGCGTTGCGATCTTCGGCGGCAGCGGCAGCGTCGCCGGTGCCGCGCTCGGCGCGCTCCTGCTCAACACGATCACCTCGGCGCTCAACGTGCTCGGCGTGGCCTCGATCTGGACCGAGGCAATCTCCGGCCTGCTGCTGCTCGTCGCCATCTCGCTCGACCGCGGCATCCAGCTCCGGCTGGCCGCCGCCCTGCGCAAGAGGAGGGTTCACCTTGGTGCCTGACACGATCAAACAGCGGCTCGCGCAGCTGCTGCACTGGGAATCGGGGCTGGTGCTCGGCCTGATCGCCGTGGGCATCTTCGGCGCGTCGGTCTCGTCGCAATTCTTTAGCAGCTACAACATCTTCACCCTGTGCACCAACATCGGCGACCTGGCGCTGATCGCGCTGCCGATGACGCTGATCATCATCACCGGCGAGATCGACCTGTCGGTCGCCTCGGTGCTCGCCGTCTCTGCCGAGACCCTTGGCGCGCTCTGGGAGCACCACTGGCCGCTGGCGCTGATCTTCGTCGTGGTGGCGCTGATCGGCGCGCTGTGCGGCCTGATCAACGGCGTGCTGATCACGCGGGTGGGGCTGCCGTCGCTGGCGGTGACGATTGGCACCCTGACGCTTTTCAGGGGGTTGGCGAACGTGATCCTCGGGGCGAGCACGGTGTCGAACTTTCCGGCGCCGTGGAACAACCTCGGCGTCAACGGCTTCCTGGGCATCTCGTGGCTGTCGTGGTCGGTGGCGATCTTCATCGTGCTGGCGATCATCGTCGGGATCGTGCTGCGGATGACGCCGTTCGGCCGCTCGCTGTACGCGATCGGGCTGAGCGAGGAGGCCGCATTTCACGCCGGGATCCGTGTCAAGCGCACCAAGCTGCTGCTGTTCGTGCTCTCCGGTGTGGTGTCCGCCGCGGTCGGCGTCCTGTACGCGTTCGAGCTGTCCTCCGCTGGTGAGAACATCGGGATCGGGTTCGAGCTGCAGGTGGTGACGATCGTGCTGCTCGGCGGCGTCTCGATCTTCGGCGGCAAGGGGTCGATCCTCGGCGTCGCGCTGGCGGCGTTCGTCTACGCCGGGCTGCGCAGCGCGCTGCTGCTCACGCCGTCGTTCAACGAGAACGACTTCCAGGTCGTCTCCGGCGGCCTGCTGATCCTCAGCGTGCTCATCCCGAACACCGCGGCGTTCATCACCCGCGCCCAGGCGCTGCTTCGCCGCGGAGGCGGTGTCAATCGCCGCAAGCTGCTCGCCGTCGCCGACGCCGAGGTGACCCGCCATGAATAGCACCCGCGCCTACGCCGCCGTCGACCTGGGCGCCGGCAGCGGCCGGGTCGCGATCGGGCGGATCGACGGACACCGGATCTCGCTCGAGGTGGCGGCGCGGTTCGCCAACACGCCCGTGTGGCTCCCCGACGGCCTGCACTGGAACGTGGTCGGGCTGTTTGCCGATGCGGTCGGCGGCATCGCCAAGGCCGCTGCGAGCGCTGACCTGGACGGCGTCGGGGTGGACGCCTGGGGGGTCGACTACGCGCTGCTCGACAGCTCGGACCGGGTCTTAGGGCTGCCCTATCACTACCGCGATCCGCGGACCGACGGCATGATCGAGCAGGCTCACGCGCTGGTCGCGGCCGGGGAGCTGTACGCCCGGACGGGGATCCAGACGATGCCGATCAACACGGTCTTCCAGCTCATGGCCGAGCGATCGAGCGTGGCTGGGCAGGCGGCGACGCGGATCGCGCTGATCCCGGACCTGTTCGGGCTGTGGCTGACCGGCGAGCTGGTCAACGAGGCGACGATCGCCTCCACGACAGGGCTGCTCGACGCCACGGACGGCCGCTGGGCTCGCGATCTAATCGCCCGCCTCGGGTTGCCCGAGCGTCTGTTCGCGGCGGAGCCGGTCGAGCCCGGGTCCCGAATCGGGACGATCCTGCGCGGCCACGAGCCGGTCTGCGGCGCCGCTGCCGGGGTCCCGGTCTACGCGGTCGCGGGCCACGACACCGCGAGCGCGTTCGTCGCCGCCCCGCTCGCCGGTCCGGACGAAGCGGTGCTGTCATCCGGGACGTGGTCGCTGCTGGGCGCGGAGGTGCAGCGGCCGTGTCTGGGTCGCGACGCGTTCGAGCTCAACCTGACCAACGAGCGCGGCATCAGCGGCCGGATCCGGCTGCTGCGCAACGTCATGGGTCTGTGGCTGTTGCAGGAGTGTCTGCGCGCGTGGGAGCGCGACGGGACCGTGTATGCCTACGAACAGCTTCTCGAGCACGCGCGGGCGGCAAGCATCGAGGTGGCGCTGTTCGATCCCGACGACGAGGCGCTGCTGGCGCCCGGCGACATGCCGGCACGGCTCCTCGCCGCGTGCCGTGCCGCCGGCCAGTCGCCGCCCTGCGACCACGGCGAGCTCGTGCGTTCGATCCTCACCTCGCTCGCGTGCAAGTACCGGCTGGTGCTCGAGCGTCTGCAACGGGTCAGCGGTCGGCGGTTCGAACTGATCCATGTAGTGGGCGGCGGCGCGCACAACACCTTGTTGTGCCAGCTCACCGCCGATTTGACCGGCCGACCGGTGAGCGCCGGACCTGCCGAGGCCACGGCCCTCGGGAATGTGCTGGTGCAGGCGCAGGCCGCCGGCGAGCTGGCCGGACTCAGCGACGCGCGCGAGCTGGTTCGCGATTCGGTGCAGTGCGTCCGCTACCAACCGCGCGACCCGCAGCAGGCGGTCGAGACCTATGAACGATTCCTCGCCGTGACCGGCCTGCGTGTCGACGCTCGTGACCATGCCATCGCCTCATGAACAGACAGGGAGCTGATGTTGAGAAGCCTCGCCAGTGACTACGACCACCTCGCCCGTCAGCTGACTGATCGCGGCTTGGATCCGGACGCGATCGTGCGCGCGGTGGGCGCGCTGGAGATCGAGACGCCGTCCTGGGGGTACGGCGATTCGGGCACCCGGTTTGCGACCTTTCAGCAGGCCGGCCGGCCGCGGGACGTGTTCGAGCGCCTCCAGGACGCAGCGGAGGTCAACCGCCTGACCGGCACGGCGCCAGCGGTCGCGCTGCACTTCCCGTGGGATGCGGTCGAGGACCTCGGGCAGTTACGCCGGCAGGCCGAGCAGCTCGGACTGCGGATCGGGGCGGTCAACCCGAACCTGTTCCAGGACCCCGATTACCGGCTCGGATCGATCACCAACCCTGATGAGCGGATCCGCCACAAGGCGCTCGATCACCTGCTGGAGTGCGTCACGATCGCGACCGAGTTGGGATCGACCGCCCAGTCGCTGTGGTTTGCCGACGGCACCAATTACCCCGGTCAGGACGACCTGGTCGCGCGCAGACGACGGATGGAGGAGGCGCTCACCGAGCTCTACGGCGAGCTGCCCGCCGAGCAGGAGCTGCTCGTGGAGTACAAGCTGTTCGAGCCTGCGTTCTACGCCACCGATCTGGCCGACTGGGGCTCGGCGTTGCTCATCTGCCTAGGCCTCGGGGAGCGGGCACGTGTGCTGGTTGACCTCGGGCATCACGCCCAGGGGGTCAACGTCGAGCAGATCGTGGCGCTGCTCGCGATGCAGGACCGGCTGGGCGGCTTTCACTTCAACAACCGCAAGTACGCCGACGACGACCTGATTGTCGGCTCGGTCAATCCGTTTGAGCTGTTCCTGATCTTCTGCGAGCTGGTTGGCACCGCGAGGCCGCTGCCACGCTTGACGATCGATCAATCACACAACATCGAAGCAAAGGTGGAGGCGATGACCCTCAGTGTCGTCAACCTGCAGGAGGCCTACGCCAAGGCGCTGCTGCTTGACCGGGCCGCCCTGGCGCAGGCGCACGCAGCCGGCGACGTGCTCGGCGGCCACGAAGCCCTGCTCGACGCCTTCCGGATCGACGTGCGGCCCGTGTGCGCGAAGGCACGGGTCGATCGCGGCGCCGCCGAGGATCCGCTCGGCGCGCTGCGGACCGGTGGCTACGTCGAGCACACGGTCGCTGAGCGCGGCGCGCAGGTGACGGTGGCAGGGGGGTGGGGTCGATGAGCACCGTTGCGACGATGACCGCACTGGCGGAAGACCTGTGGCCGGGCGCGGACCAGGTCCCCGGCGACCCGCTCGGACAAGTGCTGCTCGCCTCGCATTTGCTCGGCGCCAACCGCGCGGTGTCGAACTTCGGCGGCGGTAACACGTCGGTGAAGGGCACCGCCACCGATCACGTCGGCCGCGACATCGACGTGATGTGGGTCAAGGGCTCGGGAAGCGACCTGGCCACGATGCGCGCGCAGGACTTCACGCCCTTGCGGCTGGCCGAGGTCCTGCCGCTGTTCCAGCGCCAGCAGATGAGCGATCAGGAGATGGTGGCGTATCTGGCCCGCTGCCAGACCGAGCCGACGTCACCCCGCGGCTCGATCGAGACGCTCCTGCACGCGTTCGTGCCGGCGGCTCACGTTCACCACACCCACCCCGACGCGATCAACGTGCTCGCGGGCACCCGCGACGGACAGCGTCTGGTCGCCGAGTGCTTTGGCGAGGAGGCGGCCTGGATTCCATACATCCGGCCTGGTTTCACGCTCGCGCGCCAGGTCGGCGCCGCCGTGCGGTCCGACCCCGGCCTGCGGTTGGTGATCCTGGCCAAGCACGGGCTCGTCGTCTGGGGCGACAGCGCCGAGGAGGCCTACCGGCGCACGATCGAGATGATCAACCGAGCTGCCGAGTTCATCAACTCCCGCACGGCCGCAACCCCCCGCTTCGGCGGGCCGCTCGGCAGCCACCCGGTCGATGACGAGCACCGCCAGGCCGTGCTGCGCTCGCTGCTACCGGTGCTGCGCGGGGCGGTGTCGAGCGAGCGCTCAAAGGTCCTGGTCACCGACACCTCGCCGGCCGTCATGGAGCTCGTCGGCTCCCGCGACGCCGGCGAACTGGCCACGGTCGGCGCGCCGTGCCCGGACCATCTCGTCCACACCAAGCGGCTGCCGCTGTGGGTCCCCTACGACCCGGACGTCGATGACGACGAGGCGCTCGCCACGCGCGCGCGCGAGCGCGCCGCCGAGTATCGGGCGGAGTACCAGGCGTACTTCGAGCGCCACGCTGACGCGACGAACACGCCCGCCGACCCCGACGCGCGGGTCGTGCTGGTCCAGCACGTCGGGCTGGTCGGAGTCGGCACGACCGTCCGCGCAGCCCGGCTGTCACGCGATCTCTACCAGCGCGCGGTCGAGGTGATGGCCGGCGCGCACGCACTCGGCGCTTTCACCTCGCTCACCGAGCCGGAGAGCTTCGCGATCGAGTTCTGGCCGCTGGAGCTCTACAAGCTCTCGCTCGCGCCACCGCCGGGCGAGCTGCAGGGCAAGGTCGCGCTCGTGACCGGCGCCGCCGGCGGGATCGGACAGGCCGTCGTCGCCTCGCTCGCCGCCGCCGGTGCCTGCGTGGTTGGACTCGACCTCGACGAACAGGGCGCTGGCGACGTGGTCGATGTGCTCGCCGAGCGCGGCCTCGCAGTCGGATGCGACGTCACTCGTGAGGACGCGGTCGCGGCGGCCTACGCGCAGGCGGTCGAGCGCTACGGCGGGATCGACATCGTCGTCTCCAATGCCGGCCTCGCCTCGAGCGCCCCGATCGAGGACACGACGCTCGCGGAGTGGGAGCGCAACTACGCCGTCCTCGCACGGGGGTACTTTCTCGTCGCCCGTGAGGCGTTCACCCTGTTGCGCCGCCAGCAGACCCGCGCCTCTGTCGTGTTCGTGGCATCCAAGAACGCGCTCGTCGCCGGGCGCAACGCCTCCGCCTACTCGTCGGCGAAGGCCGCCGAGCTGCATCTCGCCCGCTGCCTGGCCGAAGAGGGCGGGGCCGCCGGGATCCGTGTCAACACGGTCAATCCGGATGCCGTGCTCCGCGGCTCGCGGATCTGGGGATCTGACTGGCGCGAGGAACGCGCCGCGGCGTACGGGATCGACCCCGACCAGCTCGAGGAGCATTACCGCCGGCGCACGACCCTCGGCGTCAACGTGTACGCCGAGGACGTCGCGGCTGCGGTCCTGCACTTTGCCGCCGACGCACGATCTGGCAAGAGCACAGGCAACATCCTCAACGTCGACGGCGGCGTCGCCGCCGCGTACTCGCGGTAGACGGCGAGGTGATCTTCGCCGTAAAGGTCCTAAGGGCCCGCGGGCCCTAAGAGTGTGGATCGACTGGTGATGCCCGCCGAACGGCGGCGGTTGATCCTCGCTGTCTTGCGTGAGCGCGGCAGCATCAGCGTCGGCGACATCGAAGACCGGTTCGGGGTCTCGTCGATGACCGCGCGGCGAGACCTCACGGTCCTGGCCGATCACGGCCACATTCAGCGCACCCACGGCGGCGCCGTGCTGCCAGAGCCCAACGCACAGGAGGATCAGTTCAGTCGTCGCCTCGAGCAGCACATCGCGGCCAAGGAACGGCTGGCCCGCGCCGTCGTCACCACACTGTCCGATGGCAAGATCCTGTTCGTCGATTCGTCCACCACCTCGTACGTGATCGCGCGCGAGCCTCTCCAGGCCGGCGTCCAGATCACGCTGATCACCAAGGGAATCGGGTCGGATGGGCGCCTCACCGATCCCGATCCGTTGGAAGCATCGGTCAAGCGAGCGATGATCTCCCAGTCACAATTGTCCGAGTCTGACCGGCTGACAAGCTGAGCGCTAGGGGAGGTGGAAGATCTCCGGCAACGGCGCCATCGCCCGATCAGGCGTCGCCCCCTCCGCGAGGGCGAATAGTGGTGCCATCTCCGCCTGCCAACGCTCGTTCACCTCACGCTCCTGCATCGCTGCAACGGAGGCATCGAAATTTTCACACTCGACATAGCCGATCAGCAGTCCGTCGTCGCGCAGGAACAGCGAGTAGTTGCGCCAGCCGGTATCGCGCAGCGCCTCGCGCATCTCCGGCCAGACCGCGGCGTGGCGCGCTCGGTACTCCGCCACCGCGTCCGTCCGCACCTGAAGCGTGAAACAGATCCTCTGCATGAAATGTGTGACTCCTGTGACGACGGACCTCGGCGAACCAACCCGAGTGACGGCGGACCGGTTGCACGCCGAGCGAGGGGCTCACACACAATACGTCAAACTCGCATGGAATCAAGTGCCCAACCGCATAGAACGAACGACGAGAAAGGAAACGCGATGTCACACGTCGCGACGCTATTTGATCGAATCGTCGAAGACATCGGCGAGGCCGGACAGCAGGTGACCAATTTGGCCGCGTGCGAGGGATCGGCCGGGAACATCTCCGTGTACGTCACCGAGCTACTCTGCCCGCTGGACCCAGCCGGCGAACTCGAGCTGCCGACCGCGGTCCCCACGCTCGCTGGCGGCTGGGTGGTGATCACCGCCGGCGGCCGCCGGCTACGAGACGTCTCCCGCCGCCCCGCGAGCACGATCGTCGCGCTGCGGATCGACGACGCCGGACGGACCGCCACGGTGCACGGAACGCCTGGCCTAGCGCCATCCAGCGAGCTCAACAGCCATCTCGCCATCCACGACGATCACCGCGGCCGCCGCGGCGTCGACTACCACGTCGTGCTCCACGCGCAGCCGCTCCGACTCGTGTACCTCAGCCACCTCCCGACCATCACCACTACCGCGGAGCTCACCGAGCGCCTCTTGCGCTGGGAACCTGAAACGGCCGTCGTCGCTTCCGAAGGCGTCGAACTGGCAGCCTTTCAAGTCCCCGGGTCGCCTGCCCAGATGGCCGCCAGCGTCGAGGCCCTCGCCCGCAGCAGCGCCGTCGTCTGGGCCAAGCACGGCATCGTCACTCGCTCGGACATCTCCGCGACACGCGCCGCCGACCTCGTCGAATACCTCGAGGCCGCCGCTATCTACGAGGTCCTGAACCTCAGCCTCGGGTCCCCCGCTCACGGACTGGCCGGGCCGGAACGCCACGCGGTTGCACAAGCCTTCGGGCTCGGCGTCTAGTCTAGGCTAGGCTTAGGCTCCACACCCTGCCGTTTCATCACCCGGGCTCGGCTTTCATCTCAGTGACGTACAGGCGCCGAGACCAAGCCGTCGTTCGGTGATCTTCGGTCGCGGTAGGGGTGAAATGCAGATGACTCCGTCTCCGGACGGCTCTCCGTCAGTAAGCGAGACGGCGCAGAGCGCGCACGACATTACTCCGTGCGTGGCCGTGCTTGGACAGCGCCTCGCGCAGCGGGTCCTCGGCGAGCTGAAAGCCGCGGCTCAGATGCCAACGAAGGCTCGCCGGGTTGGCAAACCGAGGCGGCGCTTGACAACTCGCGCACAGCGCGGGCGTCAAGCGCGGTGGTGATGAGCGCCAGCAGCCGGTGGCGCCAGGCGCGTCCAGACGCCGTCAAAACCCGCAATAATTCCTGCGCTGGTGCTAGTCGTGCTCCGTTATGTTGGTGAAGCCCGTGGATGGTGGTCGGTCGCCAGCTCGCTGCGGCACGGGGAGCCACGTCCCGTGCCGGCAGACGCTCGACCCTGCAGCGGATCTTCGCGAGTCCCACGAGGTCCTCGCCGCCGCTGGACCAGCAACGATCACTGGTCCAGACCCGAGTTCCGCAGCTATTCGGCCCCGCGCGGCGGGAAGCGAGCCATCTGTCCTGGCAGGGCGGCCGGCCGTGACCGCAAGACGGCGCGCGCGTGCTTGCCGCCGGCTCACGTGCCAGTCGCGACGCCGACGCGCGCGTCGGGGCTGGAACAACGTTACAGCCGGTGATCCGACCGTCTCGGGTGTCACGTTGTGGTCGTCTGCGAGACACAACGTGACGTGCCGGGGCGCGACTTTGCCGGTATGTGACGTTTGGCGACCGGTGGGCGCTTCTGGACTCCTCACACGGCGCTCGATCCGCCGGCCTCGCCGCGATCGGCTCCGATCAACCTGCGCTTGCGCTCCAAGATCACCCCTCGCGGGCAGCGCTCGGCTCAGCTCCGCTGGGCTGGCGGTTCATCGACGCGAACATCTCTCCACTGAACTCGACCAACCGTTCGCAGCGCTCCTGCAAGCCCCGCTCGGAAGACCAGCCACGGTCTCCACCGCGGCCCTCCTCGAAGACGGCGTGCAGACAAAAGAATTCGAGCAGCCCCGAGCGAACTCCTTCAACAACACGGAGCACTACTAGTAGTGCTTTGGTAGCTCGTCACTCGCGCTGGGCGGGCGCATCGGGAGTTGGGCGAGGTCGATCGTTCGTTCGCAGGTGGAGCAACGGCCGCTCCAGCAGCGCAGCAGCGGCTCCACCGCCGACCGGCCGTTTTGCCTCTACCTGGCCTGGCCTGGTGATCGCCGGCGGTCGCGCACAGCGCCGCGCGCAGCTTGCCCGACTTGACCACGTGCTCGGCTCGCCGCAGATCGCCGCCCGGTAGGGGTCCTCGGATCATGCGTCGCACGAGCCTGGCTGCAAAACCACCCGTATATGGCGTGTTTTCCCGCCAGGCTCGTCAGGCCCTAGCCGTCGTTCCTAGCCTAGCCTAGCGTGGTGTCGCGCCCAACACCGGCGCGCGCGCAAGCTTCGATCCGGCCGCGCGCACAGCCAGCTCGCCGGCGAGCGCTGGCTTGGTTTGAAACTCGACGCTGTCCGAGGATCTTCGCCTTGCGTCGACGCTCCAGGTCCCTTGCACCACTCCTCCGGCAGGTACAGCTTGAACCCCAACGGCACCGTGCCAGCCGGCCCGACCGCGTGCAGCGACACCGTCACCTGACAGTTGCCCGTCGTGCCCAGCGTCCCCGAGTACTGGCGCTTGACAGCGCGCGGGCGATTCCGCAGCGGTCGCCATATGTCCGCGTCATCTTTTCCAAAGAATAGGTTGGAAGTTCCGATCGCGAGGCGAGGGTGGTCGATCGAGTGCCGGATATAGCGGCAATAAAATGCACCACCCCACGGCCCCGTGCCGGCAGACGCTCGACCCTGCAGCGAATCTTCGCGAGCCGCACGCGGTCCTCACCGCCGCTGGACCAGCAATGACCACCGGTCCAGACAGGCCCGCGCGCGGCGGGAAACGAGCGATGCGTCCTGGCAACGCGGCCGCGGCCGGAGGGCGGCGCGCGTGCTTGGCGCCGGCTCGCTTGCCGGTCGCGACGCCGACGCGCGCGTCGAAGCTAGAACAACGTTACAGCCGGTGATCCGACGGTCTCAGGTGTCACGTTGTGGACGTCTGGCGGACACAACGTGACGTGCCCGGGCGCGACTTTGCGGTACGTCGCGTTTGGCGACCGGCCGGCGCTTCTGGACTCCTGAGACGCGCTCGATCCGCCGCCTCGCCGCGATCGGCTCCGATCAACCTGCGCTTACGAGCCAAGACCAGCCCTCGCGGGCGCCACTCAGGACCCGCGGAGGAATTATTGGGGGCTTTGACGGCGTCTGCTCGGGGCTGGGGCCCGCTCGGCATCCAGTCTCGCCGGAACGGGCTCCGCCCGAGTCGTCCGGCTGCCTGGCGCCACCGGCTCGCCCTCACTTGCCACCAGCAATATCGGGGCGAGCCGGCGGCGCCAGCCACGCCCAGCCACTCACCAAATTCCCCCACTAATTCCTCCGCGGGCCCTCAGCTCAGCGCCGCTGAGCTGGCGCTCGATCGACACGTACATCTCGCCGCTGAACTCGACCAATTCGCAGCGCTCCTGCAAGCCCCGCCCAGACAGACCAGCCACGGTCCCCATCGCGATCCTCCTCGAAGGCGGCGTGCAGTCACCAGAATTTGAACAGCCCCGAGCGAACTCCTTCAACAACACGGACCACGATTAGGCTATTTGGGTCCGCGCAAGAATTAGCGGCGGAATTGACGCGCGTCCAGACGCCGGTCAAAACGACCGATAATTCTTGCGTGGGCCCCTACCCGATCGCTTTCTCGCGGCCGGCCCACTCGCGCTCGCGCAGGACGTATTTCTGAATCTTCCCGGTCGAGGTCCGGGGCAGTTGCACGAACTCGATCCTTGCGGGGCACTTGAAGCCGGCGAGGTGCCCGCGGCAGAACGACAGCAGGTCCGCCTCGGTCACCTGCTCGCCCTGCTTGAGCTCGATGAACGCCTTCGGGCGCTCGCCCCACTTCTCGTCGGGAATTGCCACGACCGCCGCCTCGAGCACCGCCGGATGCTCGCTCAGCGCCTGCTCGACCTCGATGCTCGAGATGTTCTCCCCGCCCGAGATGATGATGTCCTTGGAGCGGTCGCGCAGCTCGACGTAGCCGTCCGGGTGCCACACGGCCAGGTCGCCGGAGTGATACCAACCGCCGCGGAACGCCGCCTCGGTCTGGTCGTGCTTGCCGTGGTAACCGATCATCACGCTGTTGCCGCGCATCACGACCTCGCCGACGGTCTGCCCGTCGCGGGGCACATCCTGGTTCTCGAGGTCGACGACCCGCACCAGATCGGCGCCGTTGTACGTGTGCCCCTGGCGCGAGAGCACCCGGGCTTGGTGCTCGACGTCGAGCTGCTCCCATTGCGGTTGCCAGCTGCAGGCCAACGCCGGGCCGTAGGTCTCGGTCAGGCCATATAGATGGATCGGGTGCAGGTTCAGCTCGCGCATCTTGCGCAGCAGCGCCGGCGTCGGCGGCGAGCCACCGGTCGGGACAGTCACGCC
>JBEKRJ010000007.1:0-23192 GCA_049518835.1 Solirubrobacteraceae bacterium | reverse complement strand
GATCGCCTGCTCGCGCTTGGCGCGCGCCTGCTTGAGGGCGGCGAGCGCCTCGTGGTAGGCGCTGTCGGCGGCGCCGAACTCGCCCCACGCGTTCGCGACCGGATCGCTCACAGGCTTGGGAGGGGTGGTCAGTGGCGCGGTGTCGGTGGCCGCGTCGCGGCCTGCGTCTTGGCCTGTGCGCCGTCCCAACCGCGCCTGCCTGACGCGCTGCGCGTCTCGCTCGGCTGCTCGACGTCGACGACGACCCTGATAGGGACGGTGTGGCAAAACGAACGTGCGGAGGTTTGCATACAACCATCTGCAAGTGCAGTACAATGTAGGCATGGCCGGAACAGAGCACCAGCAGCAGCAGTCGGGCGCTGATGTTCATGCCCGACATCGACGGGCGCTGCCTGAACTGCGGACGAGCGACGTCATTCGCGTATGACAGTGGCGATCGCCAGCTAGCGAAGCCGGAATGACGCAGCCAGGCAAACCAGTCACGAAGCGCGTGACGGTCCGGATCCCGGCCGAGCTGAGCGACCGAGTCGACCGCGTCCGCGGGCTCGTCCCGAGAGACGCGTTCATCCGCGACGTCGTCGAGCGCGCCGTCAGCGCGCTAGAGCAGGAGCGCAAGCGATGATCGGCCCTACGGGAAAGCGCCAGCTGTACGCGAACGCGTCGCCGGCGGGCCGCCGTGCTCGAGGCCTGAGCGACGCGTCGCGGACACCAGGCGTGGTTGTGCGCGTGGGCGCCGTGCGGCCGGGCGATCCCGCCCGGCCTGCGTCCCGGCGCCGAGTACTGCGGTAAGCGCTGCCGTCAAGCCGCGAGCCGCGCCCGGTTGCGCGACCGCGGCCCCATCACCTCGCCCGAGCGGCATGAATCGTGCGCGTGGTGCCACGGGCCGATCAGCGAGGACAGCAGGGTCGAGAGCGTGTTCTGCGGCAAGCCGTGCCGGCAGGCGTCGTGGCGGTTCGATCGAGGCGTGGGCGACGCGTCGCTTACCGCCGGCGTCGCAGGTCCTCGACGACGCGTCGCCCGAGGCCCCCGCCACCCGCCGGCGTCGCAGGTCCTCGACGACGCGTCGCCCGAGGCCCCCGCCACCCGCCGGCGTCAGCGACGCG
Source organism: Solirubrobacteraceae bacterium (assembly GCA_049518835.1). GTDB lineage: Bacteria > Actinomycetota > Thermoleophilia > Solirubrobacterales > Solirubrobacteraceae > Palsa-465. Next base: position 22,089 of record JBEKRJ010000007.1, on the reverse strand, counting down.
CGTCGCGCTCGTCGGCGACGGCAGCGACGCGTCGCCCGGCCCAGCGCCGGCGGCCCGCGCGCGACACGTCGTCGCCGACGTCGCCCGTTAGAGCCGCGACGCGTCGTCCACCGCGGCCGCAACCGCCGGATGCCGCGCGGGTGATGCGGTTCGCGTTCGCCGACCCGCCCTACCCACTACCCCGGCAACGCCGGTTATTACCCCGAGCGTCGCGAGGTCGACCACGCGCAGCTGATCGCCCGCATCGAGGCCGACTTCCCCGATGGCTGGGCGCTCGCGACGAGCGCCGGCGCGCTGCAGCGTGTGCTCGCGCTGTGTCCGGCGGATGTCCGCGTGTGCTCGTGGCATCGTCCTGTCCGCCGTGGGCGCTCTCGGCGGCCCGTGAGCGCGTGGGAGCCGTTGATCGTCCGCGGCGGCCGACTGCTGCCGACGGATGGCGCGCAGACGGTCACCGACGCGCTGGAGTATCGCGGCCGGCTTCGCGCCTATCCCGGCGCGCTCGTCGGCATGAAGCCGCCGCAGTACGCCGTGTGGCTGTTCGCGCAGCTCGGCGCGCGGCCGGGTGATGAGCTCGCTGACCTGTACCCGGGCAGCGGGGCGGTGACGGAGGCGTGGCGACGCTACACCGCCGCAGCTGCACGCGACGCGTCGCCGCCGCCGCTACCGAGGGTCCTGAGCGACGCGTCGCCGGCGGCCGCGGAGGCGGCCGTTGTGCTCGAGGCGTGAGCGACGCGTCGCCCCCCAAGCACTTATGACGTGCGTCGACGCTGTCGGCGACCGGCGTCCGGAGGACTACGACATCGGCGAGGTCGCTTCGCCGCTACCAGGCGCGCTCTGCGCGTGGGCGCCGTGCGGCCGGCCGATCCCACGGCCTGGTCTGCGTCCCGGCGCGGAATACTGCGGCAAGCGTTGCCGTCAGGCCGCCAGCCGTGCTCACCTTCGCGACCGAGCCGGGCGAGGTCGGCGGCGACGACGTCGCTCACGCCGGCGGGCCGGTGAGGGGTTCTCTAGGCTGCCGCGCTCGCGGCAGGCGGCCGTTGTGCTCGAGCGTGTCTACGAAGCGATAAGCACGGACGCACTGCCAGGCATCCCGGATGGATTGCCCGGAGGGACGATCTCCGGACTCGTCTCGGGCCCCGCCGCGCCGCCCCCTCGCTGTGTAGCCGTCGCTCCCTACCCTCCCGGGCCCTGCGCGTTCCCCCTCGGTGCCCGCCTTTCCCCGGCCCACGGCTCGGCGTGAGTTGCGGTTGACGTCGCGCGCGACGCGACGCCGGCGGGAAGGCATCGGCGGATGAGCTGGCCGACCTGCGCGCGCGGCCGTGGAGGATCTGCAACGCCGTCTGGCGCGATTCTCGCCGCGGCCTGGCCCGGACGCGGCCGTTGGGGTGTCGTCCGCCACCGTGCGGGGCGGCATCCGTTCAGTCGGTCAAGCGCTTTTCATCCGCGGGCCGTGGTCGCGTCGCGCGTCTGCTCGACGATCGCATCCAACCGCTGAACGCCGACGCCGACGCCTGCCCGCGCCGCCGCGTCAGCGATCCGATCAGCCATGGCATCCGAGTCGACGACGTAGAGGAGTCCGGTCGCGTGGCCGGTTTGTCGCCAGCGACGGTAGTGCTGCATGATCGCCGTCAGCCGCGGATCTGACTTGCGCGTCAGCTCGACCTCGACCGGGACGCGGCGTCGCTGCTCGCTGTCGGCGCTCGCCGGTGGCATCACGACCAGATCTGGCCTGTGCGTGACCCGGCGTGACCGGTCACGCTCTGACCACGCGACCGTATCTGACCACTCGTCGAGATTGAGCAGCTCCTGCTGGCCCAGCCAGTCGCGGTCGCGGACCGTGAGCCATGCGGCAACCCAGCCGCACGCCGCCCAGTGCGCCCACAGCGTCGCGCTGGGCGGATCGGGCCGCGGCGCATCGACGCCCGTCCTGCGAACGCCGCGGCCGGTCGCCCACACGAGCGCGCCGTCGCCGACTGTCATCCGGCAGCGCCTGAGCAGCTCGTCGCGTTCCAGCCGGGCGGCATGGGACCTCGCCGTCCGGTCGCTCCATCGCATCGCCGTTGCCCACGCATCCAGCGGCGTAGGCCCGACCCGCGCCAACCAGACGAGACCAGCCATGCTCGCCGGCCCGACGTTCAGCACCCGACCGGTCACAGTCAACCTCCGAGGGACCGCCGTTGCCCTGCCGGTCGTTGACCAGATGCCGTTTGGTGACTTGGTCGTTGACCTTGACTTTGATTTGACCAGACCCCCCGACCCACCCCATAACCAACCATGGACAATCGCTGCTGCCTGCCAATCCAGGCTTTCCAGCCGCCGTCCGCACGACCCCAAACCGAGGCCAGCAACCCGAACCGCCTGGACCACCCACGATCTTTTTCGTCGTGCGTGGGTGGTCCAGGCGGTTCGGGTTGCAAAAGGGGCTGAATTGCAGGGTCGTGCGGACGGCGGCTGGCCCGGGTAGCGGAGCACTTTCGGCGCACTGTGCGGAGCACCGGTCGGGAGGTTACGGGCGGGGTCGGCGGCCTGTCGTTCGTCTGGCTGTTCGTCATGTCGGTCATTCGGCGGGAGGGTTCAGCCAGCGGTCCTCGAACGCCCACCCGGCGCGGAGCGTGCCCGCCGACAGGGGGGCCTGGCCGGCGAGGAGCCGCCGGTCGCGGTCGGCGAGCCGGCGCTGCTTGCGGTCGCCGCCGGGGCTCGGGTAGGGGAGAGGGATGAGTTCGCTGGCGGGCTTCAGCCAGGCGCGCTCGGGCAGGCTGCGGTTGATCTCGCCGGCGGCCGCCAGGGCGCGTGTGGCGCGTCGGCGCGCCCTGCTGGCGGCGCGCTGGGTCCAGTCGTCGAGGTCGGCGGTGGCGGCGTGGGCGCGCAGTTGGCGGGTGAACCGGTCAAACGCCTTGACGTCGTAGGCGAGGCAGCGCGGATTCACGCCGGGCTCGGGATGGCGGTGGCGGCACAGGCGGATGAGCGCGCCGACGCCGCTCGCGGGCCAGCCGTCTGGCCTGTGTTCGGCGTGGCGTTCGTAGCGGCGGATGGCACGGCTGAGGCGGTCGCCGTGGCGCCCGCCGCTCCACATCGCGAGCCGGGCGCTGGCGCCGGCGGCGGCGTACTCGGCACCCCAGGCGAGCGTCGTCCACGCTTCGGCGAGCCGCCACGGTGCGCAGGCGCGGCCGGCGGACCAGTCGGCTTCGAGGGCGACGGTGCGCTGCGTGACGGCCTCGACGAGGGCGACCTGATCCGCTGGGCCGCGGTCTCGCCAACGCGCTATCGCCTCGTTGGCGATCGTCCACGTCTCGCTGTCGAGGTCGCGCCGGCTCTGGCTTCTCGATGTGGTTTGAGGCTCGCTCGGCTGCTTGGCGGCGTGCGAAACCGCCGTCGCGGCCATCCTCGGTGCCTTGTCGTTCGTCGTGCTGTCGACGTCGCTCACATCGGCCGCGGTTGCGTTGCGCGGGCGCGCGTGAACGTACTCTCGATCGGTTTCATGTCTCGGATTGCTCCTTGGAGCAATCCGAGACGTAGTCTCGGCTCCGAAGGGTTGGCTCACATGTTGCGCAACCGTACCGTTACTGGTTGCGCCGTCAAGCGATCCTAGAATGGTCGCGCGGACCCGCAGCCGGTCGCCGTGCTCGCGCACCTGGCGGCGGCGTGCGACGGCGCGTGCGCGGCGCTGTGAGCGGTTAAGGCGTGCTCTGCGGAGGATGGTCGTGAGGTTGCGCCGGCGGCCTCTGCGGTCGCGCTGGCGCTCCCTGTGCGCCCATCCGCGGCGTCGCTGGACGGCGGCCTGCAGCAGCTCGGCGGGCAGCCCTGGCGTCGCGTGCAGTTCGATGATGGTGCGCCACCAGAACCCCTGGTCGTCCTGCTGCGGCGTGTGCGACACCAGGCCGGCATCCTGGAGCCAGTCGAGCCAGCGGCGGACGCTGGCGCGGTGCCGGCGGACGAGCTGGTCCCGGTTGCCGGTCCAGCCCATGACGCCGGCGAGGCCGGCGACGAGCTGCGCGAGGCTGCAGGCGTAGCGGGCGCTGCCGTCCTTGCCGGCCCATTTCTCGCCGCGCGCGCGGCGCCACAGGTAGGCGAGCGTGGCGATCGCCGACGCCTCGATCCGGGCATCCCACTCCTGCAGGCGGCCGCGCTGTTCGCGCGTCTGCTTGATCGCGGCGAGGACCTCGACGCCTGTGGGCTCCGTGGGGAGCTGCGCGGCGTGCCGGTATCCGCAGCGGTTTGGTGACCGGGGTCCGCGCTGTCGGCGGGCTGGTGTGGCGACTGCCATCGCCAACCGGCGCCGGTTGTGTCTCCCATGTGGGTGACAGGCCGGCTCGCGGTGGCATTCGCGCGTGCAACGTCGGCGCCGCTGGTGGTTCCGTCCGGACGGCGCTGGTACGCTGTGCCCCGAGCGACGACACTCAGGGCTTCGGGCGCGCGCCTCTCGCGCTATCGGGGTCCGGCCACTTTCACCGTTAGACCGAGCTGGCAGGCTCGGTCTCGGTCTTTAAGGGCCGCTGTGGCGGGCGGTTCAGGTCATATTGGGTCGATAGTCAACCTGCACGCTCGGACAGTCCCGCTGTCAGGCCCGGTGGCGAACTCGGGCCGGGGATGCGGGGATAGCCCCGCGGCGGGTCATCGGACGCCGTCGAGATTGAGGGTCAGCTGCGCGTGCACGCCGTCGTCGATTGCGCCTGTTCGGCAGAGGCGGCGGGCGCGCGTGCGCAGCCACCGCTCGTCGGGGCCGCCGCCGGTCTCACTGCTGTCGATGCCCGGGGTGACCGGGCGGCCGTTGCGGTGCGGCCACTCGGCGAGCCACGCGGGCGGCAGCTCGGCGACGGTCGCCCGCCTGGCCATCCACTCGGGATCCTCGCTCGACACGGTGATCTCCTCGCCGGTGCGCAGGTCGAGTACGTGGTCCTCCCACGGGCCGACGCCACGGCCACCGCCCCACAGGAGCGCGACGAGCCGGTCGACGCCGAGCTGGCCGTGACGGAGGACAAGCAGGCTGCCGATCGGCGCTGTGTGCGCGCTCACCGCCGATCGGGCGATCTCGCGCGGCTCATCGCGGTAGAGCGTGCGGCAGCGCCACGGCGCGCTCGTAACTGTTTGCTCGCCGCCGGCCGGCGCGGTCGTCGCGCCGGCGGGATCGGTGGCAAGTTCTCCCCGGGCTGCCATTAGATGTCGTCGGCGCCGGTGCTCAGCACCGCCTCGACGGTCGCGACGGCCTCCGCCTCGGGCGTCGCTCTCGGCACGCTTATCGCGGGGTGCACGGGCGCCTCGCACGCGTGTGCGGACCCGTCGCCGATCCGTTCCGGGTCGCCGTCCGGGATCGCAGCGCGGAGGATGTTGCAGCGCGCAGGGTCGGGCCCGAGGGTCGTGTAGATGAACGCTTCGCGGTCGGGCAGGCGTGCGATCTCGTTCGGATGCACCCGGAACTCCTGCACCCGCCGACGCGATCCGCGGCCGCTGTGGATCACGCCGTCTCCTTGCATCGCGTCCGTCGACTGCCACAGGCCGCGGGTGCCACACAGCTTCGCGCACCATTCCCGTGACGTGGGCGCGACCTGGCGGTGGATCACGAACGCGCGGAAGTTGTCTGACATCGACTCCAGCAGTCCGGGCTGTTGCGACAGCGCGTCGATGTCCGCCACTGACTGGGTGATCACGATCACCTGGCCGTGGTGCGATCGTCCGCGCTGGAGCAGTCCTACGGCGCGGTTGCCGGCGGTCTTGATCACGGCGCCGAACTCGTCGAGCATCAGCGTCCACGGGCTGTCGGCCTGGCCAGCGGCGGCGTGAACATCCGCGAGCGCGAGCACGGTCGCCGCCCTGGCCTCGTTGGGCATGTCGTCGCTGTAGGTGCGCCAGAGCACGACGGCGCGCTGGCGGATCGCGCGGACGAGGTTGACCGCTACCGCGGTGCCGTCGTCGAGCGGCCGCGGGGTGAGGACGGGTCGCCATGCCTGGCCGAGGACGACGTCGAGCCGGTCGGCGGATGACAGCGTCTTGTCGCTGTAGCGCTTGACCCAGCGCGTGTGCCGGTCAGCACGGTCAAACACGGCCGGATCGGCCGTGTGGCCGCTCGCGAGCGCGAGGAGGTCATCCCACCGGTCAGAGACGGCCGCGTCCGCCAGCAGCGGCAGCGACGGCGGCCACATGCCGACGCTGTGGAGGATGTCGGTGACGGCGGCGAGCTGGCGACGCAGCATGTCGGGGTAGTAGGTCTCGCTGGATTCGATCGGCTCGATCGCTCGGGCAATGACGTCCGCGGGCGCGTCCCGCAATGGCTGCCACCGATCCGTGTCCGGGTCGCGCGGGTCAAACAGGATGAACGGGACGTGGGCGGCGGCGGCGAGGTTGCGCAGCACCCGCTCATCACGCCGGTCGCCCTTCCCGTCGACCACGAGCAGAGCAGTGTGGTCCTGTAGGACGCGGCCGGCGGCGAGCCGGTGCGCGCTCGTCGTCTTGCCTGCGCCGGTCGCGCCGACCGTGAACACGTGCATTCCCTCCCCGCACGGCAGTCGTGGGCCGGCGGGGTCGGCGCTCATCGGCACGGATGGCACGTGCGCGGGCCACGGGACGCGGCGTACCAGCTCGCCGCTGGCGCCGATATGCGTCCGCTGACCTGGGTGGCGATCAGCCGCGGAAGGCTGCCAGAGCCAGCGGCGGGCGAGCTCGTGCTGTCGCAGATCATCGCCAGCGCCAAGGTCGGCGAGGCGGGCGCGGCGGCCGACGAGGCTGCCGGTGGCGGCGAACGCAGTGACCGGCGCCAGCGCCACCATCAACACGGTCACGCCGGCCGCGATCACGATGCTGTCGATCAGGAGCAGGATGCCGACGGCGAGATAGAGGTTGCGGATGCTGAGGTCGGTGCGGCGGCGCAGGATCCAGGCGGCGATCACGCCGGCGAGCCCGGCGACGAGCGTGGCGGCGAGCGCGGCCAGCACCGCGACCGGCACGAGGCCGGCCGCGGTGAAGGCGTGGACGGTTCCGGCGGGCATCGCTCAGAACGGGATCTCGTCGCTGTCGCCGGCGGCGGCCGCGACCGCTGCGGCGGGCTGCGTCCGCTTGCGTCGCGGTTTCGCCCCCGCGGGCGCCGGCTGGTCGACATCGCGCGCGGCAGCGAGCGCCTCATCCGCCGCCGCGTCGTCATCGCCGCCGTGCCCGCCGCCGTTGCTGCGGGGTGCGGCGAGGAACTCGACGCTGCCGACGAGCTGGTAGCTCTGGCGGGCCTGCCCGTCGGCGGTCTCCCAGGTGCGATGCTCCAGGCGGCCGTCGACGGCGACGAGCCAGCCGCGTGTCAGCACGCGCGCGCAGGCTTCGCCGGGCTTGCCGAACGCGGCGACGTCGATGTACCCGGTCTCGCGGCCGGGTGCCATGCCGTCGACCGCTAGGCGCATGCTGCAGACCGGGTCGCCGCTTGAGAGGCTCCGCAGCTCCGGGTCGCGGGTAAGCCTGCCGGTGATGCTGATGTGGTTCACGACTGTCCTCCGAGGGTTGTGGGGGTGTGGTTGGGCTGGTTTGAAACGAGCTCCTGACGGCGCCGTGATCCGGCCGAGCGGAACCGAACGCGCAGCGGAGGGGAAGGGAGCCTGCGACCTTGAAGCGCCCGGACCGGCACGGCGCAAGATCCGGAGTGGAGGTGAAACCAGCCGACCACGCCCCGCAGCGACGGCAGAGATCCCGGGGGCGTGATCCGACGTGTGCGTCATCGGTGGATGTGGTGGTGGCTCGCGGGCTGCGGCGCCGCGCTGGTGAGGACCGGCGCCGCGGCCGGTGTGCTGGCGGGTTGCGGCGTGCCGCTGGTCGCGACCGGGGCTGGCGGCGTGCTGCTGGCCGGCTGCGGGGCCGCGCTCGTCGACGCCGGAGCTGCCGGCGGGGGGCCGCCAGGGCTGCTGCTCTCAGGCTGTGGCGTAGCGCTCGTCACGACCGGCGGTGGCGATGCAGGCGCCGGTGCCGGGTCGGGGTGGCTGCTGTCGGGCTGCGGCGTGGCGCTGGTGATGACCGGCGGCGGCGGGGTCGGCGCGGGTGCGGCTGGCGCAGGCGGGGCTGGTGCCTGGGCGGTCGGTGCGGCCGCGACCTCGGGCGTGGCGGCGACCGTCGTCGTGGTTGGCGTGGCGGCGACGACCGTCGTCGTGGTTGGCGTGCTGGTGGCGGTCGCCACCGGCAAGCTGGTGGTGGTGACGGGTGACGTCGGCGACGTCGTCACTGGTGTCGAGACGGGGATCGTCGTCGGCGCCGTGGCCGGCGCGGGCGACGTTGCGACGACCGGCACCGTGGTGGGAGGCGGGCTCGCCGCCGGCGGACGACGCCGGCGGGGTGTAACGGGACGGACGTGCCGGCGCGGCCTGGTGGCGGGCACGCCAGCGCTGGCGCTGCGGTGACGGTGATGCACCGGCCGTGGATGCGGCGGGCGGGCCGCACGACGCGGCGAGCTCGCCCGCGATGACGTCGGCCCGAGCACGGCCACGTGACGGCCAGGGCGCGCGTGTCGCGCCGCCGCGGCGGCGTGATGGTGGTAAGACACGAGCGTGACCGTGGCTGGCGCGGTCGGCGATGAATGCCGCGCCCGGCCGTGGATGCGGCGGGCGGGCACGACGGCCGTCAAAGCCCTGTTGGGCAGTTCCGCCGCCGGGCGCAACGCCGGGTACTTGCCGAGGTCGATCGACGCGACCGGCGCCGGTTGCCGATGCGGCAGGACGGTGCCGCGGCTGCCGTTGCCGGCGATCACGACCGCGACCAGGCCCGCCAACGGCAAGCCTGTAACCGCGGCCGTCCGCACGGAAGGCAGACGTGGCCGGCTTGCCGTCGCGAGTGGAACGTTCGCGGGCAGGCTTGCGCTCCCGCCCGCCGCCTGATCGTCAACCGGTTGGGCGGCGGCGCGCTGCTGCTCGAGCACGCTCTCCAGCCAGGGGTCCGAGCTCGGATCGATGTTCATCAGGAACCTCCGTCGTGTGTGTGGGCCAGTCGCAGGAGCAGCGTGTGGAGCGGTAGGAGCAGCTGGCCAAGCTCGTCGACCGGCACGTCGTAGCGGTGAGCCGCGCGATGCTCGACCAGTGCGACTCGGCGCAGGAAACGTCGGCGTGCCGGCAACGGCGTGTGAACCGTCACGTGACAGCGCTCGGCGCTGCGCGGACGGGTGACATCGATCGAACGACCAAGCACGCTCGCCCGGACCGTGTCCGAGCCGAGCACCAGCAAGCTCACCTCTAGGGCCAGCGTGGCCGGTAGCTGCGTCGCGAGCGCGTCGATCGCCGCGGCAACATCATCGTTCGGCGCTGGCCGCCGCCAGGGGTCTACGGAATGGTCCTGCATGTCAGTCAGCCTCCTCGCGAGAGGGGGGGTTCGTGGCTGACCGCCGTCAACGGCGGCCGAGTTACCTGTTTGCACGCCATCCCGCGACCTGTCCTGATCGCTGCCCAACGGGTGGCAAGTTGACTGCAACATGCCGCCGGTCATGGCGCGTGCGGGGTTGCGAACACTTCGATTAGGGCGGCTGCGGTCAGCAGCGCGAGCGTGATCGCCGCGGGCCGGATGACCGCCGTGGCGCCGGCCTGGTCGGCGACGTCGTCGGGCTGGCGGCGGGCGCGGATCCACACGCTGACCGCGACTGCGACGCCGCCGAGTTCGAGCGGCGCCTGCGGTATGTACGGCAGCAGCCGCACGTTCCACCGCGCCAGCGCGAACAGGATGCTCCACGCGTTCGCGCCGAGCTTGAGCACGAGCAGCAGGTCGATCGCGCGCCGCCAGCCGGGTAGGCGATGCCAGCCGAGCGCCGTGAACCCGATCGGCAGCGCGCACACGCTCGTGTTCGCCGCGAGGATCGACACGACCGCAGCGAGCGTGGGGCGCAGGACCGGATGCGGCGCCATCAGACGCCGGGCCCGGGATAGTCGGTGGTGCCGATCGTCGTGCCCGTGGACATGCCGGCGCCGGTGCCGGGGTTTGCGCCGAGCTGCGCCAGCAGGTAGCGGAAGTCGGCGCCGGCTGTGGTAGCGATGCCGTCGTGGTAGATGCCGGTGCTCTCCTCGTCGTGGCCGAGCGCGTAGCCGCCGTTGGGCGTCCACCAGCCGGTCTCGATCGCCGTGCAGCACGGCGCGTAGGCGGCGATCTGCTGGCCCGCCTTGACCGTCTCGCCGACCGTCACGCTCGGCGTGATCTGCTCGGCGACATACCACCAGTCGCCCTGCAATGAGCCGTCGAGCAACTCGCACACGATCGCGGGCTGGCCGGCGTAGAAGTCGGCGAGGATCAGCTGCACCTTGCAGTCGCCGAGCGCGAGGATCGGCGAGCCGGGTGCCATCGCGACGTCGACACCCTGGTCGGTGCGCTCCCAGGTGATGCCGGCCGCGTGCTCGAACGGGTTGACGTACCCCGACGCGGACACCGGCACGCCGCCCGTCGTCGGGCACAGCGAGATCGGCGCGCTGACGGGCACCGCCGTTGCCGACGAGCCGGTCACGGTCGCGTACAGCGCCGGCAGGTCCGGATAGCCGCTGCTCGCCCAGCCCGACGTTTGGAGCGCCTGGATCTGCGCGGCCGGCGGCTGGCCGGCCGTCTGCAGGATCGCCTGGATGGCCTGGCTGGCGGTCCCGTAGCCGGGGACCGTGTCCTGCCCCTGCAGCCAGCCGGCAGTGGCGTCCGCGGCGTCGACGGGCGACGTCCAGATCGTGTCGCCGGCGCCGAACGTGGCGGTGTCTGCGTAGCCGATGTTCAGCCAGTCGTGGTTGTCGGCCCACTGGCGCGCGGTGGCGGCCGTGCCGGACTCCTCGGCGAGCATCCACGCCGTCACCACGCCGGGGTCGAGGCCGGTGCGGGCGGTCAGCTCTGAGCCGAAGATCCGTTGGCCGGTCGTCAACAGTGACGATGTGACGGGGCCGGTCGCGGCCGCCGGCGCGCCGCACGGATCCGATGCTGCACCCGTGAGCAGGACGACCGGCAGCACGATCAGCGCGAAGCCGATGACGGCGACCGCGGCGAGGATCCGGCGTACGTTCACCGGGCTGTCAGCGCGTTGGCCACGAGAATGATGCAGCTGCAGACGATCGCGATCACGAGACCGACACCGAGTGAGTAGCCGTCACCGGCGCTGGCCGAGAGCACCGTCACGAGGGTCACTAGGCACGACAGCAGCGAGGCGCCGGCGGCGAAGGCCACGAGCCGGGGCCGCAGCCCGCCGCGCCACAGGATCACGCCGCCCGCGATCAGGCACACCCAGCCGAACAGGAGCGAGATCCCGAACGTGGTGTCTGTGCCACCGCAGCCGCCGCCGCAGGCGACGACGATCGCATGCGTCAGCCCCGTCAGCGTGTTCTGATAGATCCACGGCAGCAGCGTGCTGATGATCAGAGCGCCAGCCGGAACGGCCAGCCCGAGCGTCCGGGCGCGCGACGTGCGACGGGACTCGCGCCCGGCCGTGGCATCGGCGGGTGTCGCATCCTGCAGCCGGCGCCATTGGGCGGCTATTGCCGGCGGGACGATGAGCCGCGAGCCCTCGTCGATCGTCGGCGGCTGTGTGGGCTCGGGGGTGTTCTCGGTGTTTGTCATCGTGTGCCTCCGTTGCTGGTTGCGAGGGTTGCGAGGGCGTTCCACGCGGCGTGATGCGCGCGGTCGCCGTCGGCGGGGTCGAAGCCGGCGGCGCGCAGGGCTTCCTGGCGGCGCGGCTGGTCGTGCTCGGGGTCTGAGGACGCGATCCAGTACTCGAGCGGGCCGGGTTGCACGCGCACGGCGCCGCGGCCGCGGACACTCACCATGTAGGCCGTGCTGTAGATGCCGGGCTGCTTTGGCAGCAGGGTGATCTGCTCGATGTCGACGTCGGTCAGGCCGAGCGGCGCACGCGCATACTCGAGGTCCTTCGTGTCGTTGCGCAGGCACAGTGTCAGGACCGCGTTCGCGAGCAGCGCGCGTCCCTGCTCGTTGTCGAGGTCCTTGAAGTGCTGTGACACGAAGATCAGCCACAGCGCGTAATGCCGGCTGCGGCGGGCGTATTCGTTCAGCCACCTGCCGGACGCGGGCGAGGCGGTGATCGCCCAGCCCTCCTCGACGATCAAGAAGCAGCGGCCGGCCCACGCGCCGTCATCGTCGAGCTGGCCGTCATAGACGGCTCGGCGGACGGCCTGCACCTGATGCTCGACGTAGTCGACGATCGCGAGCATCAGCGCCGGCGTCAGCCGCTCGGACAGGCCGGTGAAGTCGAACAAGGTCAGCGGCGTGTCGGCCGGCACCGTGGTAGGCCGGTGCGCCACGTGCGCCAGGCTCCCGTGTTCGCCGTATGACTCCAGGCGCAGCAGGAGGCTTTCGAGCGCGTCCGCGTTCGCGCCGTGCAGCTGCTCGCCGTCGTCGGCCTTGCGGGCTTGCAGCACGTCGATGAGCAGCTGCTCGCATGGCCGGTCGCGCGTGTCCGCGCAGTGCTTGTAGACCGCCTCGATGCCGGTGCGGATGAGTGTTTCCTCGACGGCGTCGAGGGTGCGTACGCGGCCGTCGAGGTCGCGCGCGTGGCCGATCAGCAGCGCGTGCAGCGCCAACAGGAACTCGATCTTGTGTTGCGGCACGTCCGCCGGGTCGGGTACGTCCCACGGGCAGATGACATCGCCGCCGGCGTGGCCGACCTGCACCCTGCGGCTGCCGGGGATCAGCGACAGCAGGAAGTCGTAGTGGCCGGTGCCCTGCGTGTTGCCGTGCTCGTCCGGCGTGCTGGACCGGTCGAGGATCCAGCCGCGGCCGCCCTGGCTGATGCACCGGGACGCGAGCAGGTTCGTCGAGACAGTCTTACCGCCGCCGGATGGTCCGATCACCAGCGTCACCCGGCGTTCGTACGCCGGGTCAAACGGGGTAACCCGTTCGATCGTGCCGCCGGGGTCGGCTGTGCCGAAGATCAGTCCCGAGGGCGACCCCGCCCGGTTGCTCGTCAGGGCGATGCAGTGCGCGATGTTGCGTTGCGCGTACAGGCGGGTGGCGTTAAGCGTGTCGACGCCGACCGGCAGCGTTGACGTCCACCCTTGCGCGTTTAGCCGCCGTCCGCGGACGACCTTGGCGTTGGTGAGGCCGCGGAACTCCGCGCAGATCGTGCGGATCACCCGGTCAAAGCGTTCCTGGTCGCCGTGCGGGTCGCGGACCGCGAGGTAGACGCCGACCTTGTAGACGGTCGCGCCGACTTCGGATGACAGCTCGGCGTCGACGTCCTGCGCCTCGTCGCGCGCCTCGATCTCGTCGGCCGGCACGACGCGCTGCAGCTTGTCCGCCTTGTAGTTGACCGACACGTGCAGCCGCTGCCAGCGGCGGCGCTGCCGGCGCCGTTCCCCGTCGCGGCTGCCGACACCGATGTGCACGGCGAGCGTCGCGGGCAACGGTGACGTCAGCAGGCATGCGAGCCACGACGGGTCGGTTGCGGCCGGCGGTGTCCCCAGGTGCAGGATCTCCTCGAGCGTCCCATCCGCGTGCTGCAGGCGGCTGCCGTCGCCGAGGTCGATGGCTGCCTGGTCACCGGCCGCGGCGAGCAGCCGGTGCGCGTGCTCGTCGGCGTCCGCGGGGGTCAGCGCGTGCGCCCATGGCACCGTCGCATCGGCGAGCTCGCCGAAGTCCGGCAGCTCGGTCGCGGCGGGGTGCAGCCGCTCCCACAGGTGCAGCAATGTCTGGCAGCCGTCGAGCTGATAGGTGTTGATGCCGGCGCCGGCGAGCAGCATCTCGATGTGGTCAGTCAGCCGAGCCGATTCGAGGGCGGCGTCGGCGTGCGCGCTCCACGGGGTACGGCCGCGCTGCCGCGACCACCATTCGCGCAGCTGGCCGCGCGCGGTGTCAGACCGCGGCGTGTACGGGACCGCGACCCACCAGCGGGCGGCGATCGCCGGCTGATCCGCGCCCGCCGCGGCGATGATCGTCTGCTCGGTCGCGGCGAGCAGCCGGCCGCGAACCCGGGCGAGGTCCTCGAGGCCGTTCGCCCGGTCCTTGTCGATGGCTTGGCGGGTGCGGCGCCGGTCGTCGGCGAGCGCCTCGTCCAACGGCATCGGGTCGACCTGCGCGTAGATGGAGAGCTGCTGATGGTCGGGGATCGCCCGGCACAGCTCGCCGAACGCGCGCTCGATGCCGGCGAGGCCCGCGCTGTCGGCGCTGATCGTGTTCGGCGGCCGGTCGCACTCGATCACGCGCACGTACCGCGGCTGGCTGCCGGCGGTGATGATCAGCCCGTCTGACTCGATGACGGACACCGGCAGCAGCCGGCCGAGGGAACCGGGCTTCACGACGTCACCCCCGCTGGGGTGTCATCTCCGGCACAAGCGGCCACCGAGCCGGCCGCCTCGCCGGCCGGGATCGTCTCGGCGCGCAAAATAGTGATCGGAGGGGCGGCGTCGAGCACCAGGCCGCGCCGCCGGTCAGGCCGGTCGGGCATGACGTACAGGCGTGGGCGACACCAGTGGTGCCACAGGGCGACGAGCCACCGGCCGGGTGAGAGCGCCTGGCCCGACAGGCCGGCGACGGCGGCGATCGCGAACCCGAGCAGGATCACCGTCAGGATCACGGTCGGACCGAGGCCGAACGGCGACAGCCGCACCGTCGCGTACATGACGGCGCCGGCGGCGAGGGCGGTGAGCCATTCGCCGGGCCACGCGAGCCCGTAGTAGCGCTCCTTGTCGTTGAGCCGGCGAAGCGTCGGAGTCATCGTGCGTCCTTCCTGTTGCCGTTGGGTTTGCGTGACAGCAGCCGACGCCTCGCCGGCGGTGTTGCCGGCAACTGCTGCGGCTGCTGTGGTGTGCGCGGCGACCCTGCCGCCGGCGGCGTAATCGAACGCGCCGGCGGTGGTGGTGTTGTTGTTGTTGTGCGCTGCGGCGGCCGCGACGACGTCGGCGGCGGGGATGCCTGCGGGCCATTGGCGGGCGGGCTGGCCGGCCGCGGGGTCTGCGGCCGTCGTGCGCCGGAACCGCCGGCGGTAGCGGGCCGGCGGCGGCCGAGCGTTGACGATGACGGTGGCGCGCCGTTGGACGCGGGACGCGGCGCCTGACCGTTCCTGCCGCCGCCGTTGCGACCGTTTGACGACACCCCCGGGGGCGTCGGCGGCGTGCCGTTGCCGTTGCGAGGCCGCCAGCGGCCACGAGAGCCGTTGCCGGCGCCGGTCGCGGCGGATGCTCCGCCGTCGCCGTTCCCGTCGCGGCGACGGCCGGCGTCGGCGTCACGGACCGCGCCGCTCGACGTCGCTGCGGTGCTGCCGTGCCCGCCGCGGGGGCGAGTGTGCGTGAGCGCGGCTGCCTGCTGCACACTGCTGGTTTGCTGCCAGGACGCGCGGCCCGCCTTCGCCATCCGCACTGCGACCGCGCCGGCCCGCGATCCGCCAACCATGCTCGCTGCGCCGGGCGCGATCCGGCCCCCAGCCCTGCCGCCCCCGATCATTGCGGTGCCGATCAGCCCGCGGCGGCCGACCGTTCTCGCCGCCGTCACGCCGGCGCCGACGCGCTCACCCAGGCCGCCTGAGGCGGCGGCGAGCTCGCGGCCGCCAGCGCCCGACGCGGCAGCGACGCGAGCGCCGAACGCGCGCACCCGGCCGCCAACCCCACCCGGCCCGGCCGTGCTGGTGCTGGCGCGACCACGGCTCGCGCCGGCGTCGTCGCGCAGGTTTGCGCGGACCGACAGCAGCCCCGCAACCTGCATCCGCAGCAGGCCGCCCGCTTGGCGCCAGATCCGAATGCACATCCACAACGTCGCGAAGCCGGCGCCGGCGAGCAGCACCCCGCCGATCAGCTGGCCGAACACGGATCCGCCCGCGACGAGCGCGCCGCCGGTCGTGCTGTCGTCCAGCAGGACGGCGCCGACCGCGAACAGGCACGCCCACAGGAACGGCAGCGCGAGGAACATGACGGCCGCCGACAGCCACGCCCTCGCCATCCCCCAGCCGGTCTCGGTCGGCACCAGGCCGACCATCAGCGGCCCCGTCGCATACAGCAACGCGCCGGCGGCGATCACCAGCACCTTGGCGAGGATCAGGCCGAGCAGCTCGACGGCGATCGCCAGCATCATCAGCAGGTCGACGAGCTGCCAGCCACCCAACGCCACCCCGCCCGTCAGGTACAGCATCAGCTTGGTGAGGCCGTCCGTGACGGCCGGGACCGACAACACGGCGCCGGTGACGGCGTTCGCGACCGCGACCGCCATCGACCACCAGGCGCCGTAGGAGGCGACGAGCACGACCGCGATCAGCACGCGGCGGTACGGGATCGCGACCGGCTCGCGCTCGGACGTGATCGCCCGGGTGGTCGCGTAGGTGAGCGCCCACGGCAAGACGGCGATCCCGAGCCATTGCATGACGTCGCGCAGGCTGTTGAGGCCGGCGAACCCGTACACGAGCTTGCCGTTCGGGCCGGCGATCTGGCCGGCATAGTCGGGCACGCGGACGATGAAGCGCATCGCGTCGATGCCGGTGCCGGCGAGCGGCTTGACGAGCATCTGCACGACCGCGGCGAGCGTCGTGAGGATGAACTTGACCGCGACCGTGACCGTCCACTTAAACGTCCCGAGGATGACGCCGCCGATCTGCTTCCAGATGCTGGTGACGCCGTGGATGACTGGGCCGAGCGGACCGCCGGACCCGAGCGGATCAAACGGGTTCATCGGGTTAGGCGAGGACGGCAGGGAGGGCGACGAGCAGCAGCAGGACACCGCCGACGATCCGGAACAGGTGCTCGGGCCAGCGCCGGTCGCCGAAGATCATCAGGCCGATCACGAGCGCGCCGACGAACCCCAAGCCCGCGCCGATCATCCAAATCCAGTAGTTCGTGAGCGTGCCGATGAGGCTGGTGATCGCGCCCGCGCCGGGTGGCGGCGTGCCGTTCAGGCCGGCGGTGCGCAGTAGCTGCAGGCCGGGGACGGTGGCGGCGACGCGCAGGCCGACCGTCATCACGATGCTGGCAGCGGCGAACGTCATCAGCGGCTCGATCAGCCGTTGGGCGGAGTCGCCGCTCGCGCCGCGCCGTCCGCGGATGAAGTAGACGCCCGCGGTAAACGAGCCGCCGGCGCCGAGCGTGTAGCGCAGGATCTCGCCGATCAGGTCGGCCGTGTGGGTCGACAGGATCGCGATGGCGAGCAAGGCCAGCCAGAAGCTGGCCGCCGCGATGCCGGCGGGGATGGCGTAGCCGCGGCGGTCGGGTGCCGCCAGTCGGCGCCAGGCGACGGCGCCGGCCCAGCCCGCCGTCGCGAGCGTGATCGTGACGATGCCGCCGTATTCGATGTCTGCTGCGGTCATTACCAACCTCCAAAAGGGAAGGGACGGGATAAGGACGGGGTCTTGTCTGAGCGGGGGCCCCCGGCCGGTCCGGGAGGAGGCACGGACCGGGGAACCGCCCTACTGCCCCCGAGGGCCTGCCAGGCTCGCCACGCTGTTAGGGGCGGTTGTGGCGGCCAGACGAACCCTCGGGAGGCTCGGCGGCGCGCTATCCCTGCGCGCCGCCATCAGCGGTCAGCGCATGGCCGCCTCCCGCCGCGCTTTCCGGCCGGCCAGATGCCGCGGACGGCATCGCGGGCACACGCGATGGCCGTGCCCGCCGGCGCGCTTCACACGCCGCTCATCGGTCCTGCTGCCCGGCCAGCTCGTCGCCAGCTCGACCGCGTGACCGGCCGCGAGCGCCGCCCTGACCAGCGGGCTGCCGTGCCCGGCCAGGTGCTCGGCGACGCGCTCATCCGCGCTCGCCGCGTCTGTGAACCCGACGTAGTGGCGTGCGTGCTGGTAGGCGGGCTCGATGTGCAGCACGTACACCGTCCCGTCGCTCACAGCCCTGGCCTGCGCTGTGACTCGGCCGCCTCGACGTCGAACGCGAGGTGCGCGGCCGGCGTGAACCGCAGGCACGCGCAGTAAGCCGCATATCCCTCGCGACCGTCATCGAACGCGTGCGCCAGCTCCGGCCGCTGCGTCACAACCAGGCATCTGCTGTCGCCGCTCGCGGAGTCGGCGTGGCGCCTGCGCTCGTGACCGCACCCGCACCGATCACGCCCCGATGGCAGCCCTTCCATCGGCTCGAGCTCGGCGAGCACGTCACCAAGCCGATCGCGGATGTGAAGCGCCGTGCGACCATCCTGCTCCGCCTGCGCCACCTCGACGCCGAGGCAGAACGCCCGGCGGCGCAGCTCAGCCCGCCACCCAACATCCAGCTGAGGCCGACGATCGACAGGCTCCGCAACCAGCTGCGCGCGCACCTGGTCCCGATCGCCGAAGTCACAAAGGCTCATCGCCCGCCTCCCACTCGCTGATCGCCGGCATCAGTCGGGAAGGACCGGGACAGACCGTCCGAGGACTCCATTGCCTCGCTCTCTTGCTCGAGCTTCTCGGCTGCCTCTGGGTAGAGGTCCGCGAGCAGGACACTCGTTCCCGTGAGCCAGTCCTCAACGTGCTCGAGACTGATCCACGGCAGCTGGCGGCGAATGCGATGCAGCCGCCGGATGGCGGCCTCGTCGCTGAGATCACCCCACCCGAGATCGCACAAGATCCCGCGGTAGTCCACGCGCGGCCGGCCGCGGATCTGATCCTCCAGCCAGAGCGCCAGCGGGATCGTCGATAGCCGGTTGTGGGTGTACGCGCCGCCACTGCCGGCGCGCGTCGCACGCTCATCATCGCGGTCAAGACGGCGCATCACGCCGGTCGGGATCACCATGACCGCACCGTCTCGGCGCCCGCGGGTGCTTTCGGCGCCACCGTCTGGGTTAAGTTCTCGCTCGTCATCGGAGCTCACTTCTCCTTTGGCCAGACCCTCGGCTGTTCGCGCAGCGCGAGGGTCGCTTTGTTGGTTGGCGTCCAGCATGATCACGCCATCCGCAGATTCTGTCAACGTGCGCGACGGAAAGCGTCGAAACTCTCGCCGGAACTGTCGAATACCTACGCATATGCAACCGTTCCGCACCGTGTCGCCCCGCCGGCTGACGGGCCGCGAGGAGGCCGAACTCGAAGCCCTCGATCAGCGCTACCAAGCGTCGACGCTGCTGACGGCGGCTCTCCACCGCGAGCGTGACCAGCTCATCCTTCGCACGGCGCAGGCCGGCGCGCGCATCACCGATATCGCCAATGTGCTCGGTATCGACCGGCAGTCGGTCTACAACGCGATCGACCGCGCCAGCCGCGACGCCGAACCCAACGATCACTGACCGCCGCCCGATCAGCGCAAGAAGAACCGCACGAGATCTCATCGGGCGCAACGCACGCGTCGCCGACATCGCCGAGGTCCTCAGCCTGACGCGCAAGGCCGTCCGGGACGCACGCGATCGCGCCAACCAGCGCGACATCTGAACCCCGCGCGCGGCCGCGCCAACGTCCGAGAAGCTGGGCTCGTAACTGGGCATCTACACGTAGAGCGAGCCAGCAACCCGATCTCTCACAAAAAAAAGTTGAGGAATTTCGTGCGGGACGTGAAACGGGCCGCCCGCACCCCCTTGTGCGGACGGCCCATTCGACCGCCTTCCATCCGCCCCCCCTGGCGGCGGGGCGCCTGGCGTCAGATCTCGATCAGCGGGCTGTTTGCCGGGTCGAGCAGCCACCCAATCGACAACATGCGGATCGAGTCTCGCCTGCCGGCGCGCCGACCAGCTACGAGCCGGCGGTTCGCAGCGCCGCGGCGGCGTCGAGCGTGACGGCGTCGCCGGGTCGCTCGCCGCGCAGCGGCGGTCGTGGCGTGCCGGCGTGCATGGCGTCGGTCGCGTGCCGCGTCACGCGCCTTCGCCGGGGCTTGGACGTGGCGGGAGATGACGTTGGTGACCGCGCCGGTGTACGGCCAGCCGTTCTGAGGTGCTGAGATCAGCCCGCGGATCAGGTATGTGAGCCCGCCAGCCTCCTGCGGCATCGTGATCGTCGCGCTCCAGCGCCCGTTAGAGCGGGCGTGCGCGGGCACGTCAAACGGCGCCCAGCCGCCCGCGAACCCGACGACGTGGTACTGCAACTGGATCAGCGGCCCCGGCGACGGGATGTAGCCGCCCAGCAGCCGCCCATAGAGCCGCAACGGCCGCCCCGCGACCGCGGCCCTGCCGGCGTTGATCGTCGCGCGGCCGTACACCAGCACCCTGCTCGCGGCGCTCGCGCCGCGCAGCGTCCCGTCACCCGCGAATGAGAACGTCAGCCTCCGCGACGGACCCGCGCCGGTCTCGTAGGTGAACCGGCCCTGCTGGTTGGTGTGAACCGTCGCGGACAGGCGGGCGGGCCAGCCGGCGGGGTGGCGTGTGACGTTGATCTGCGCGTCGGCGATCGGCTCGCCGTCGACGGTCTGCAGGAGTCCGTTGACGGTCGCGCGCTGGCCGTAGCGCAGCGACACCGGGCCCGCCGGCTGCGGGGTCGCGACCGTCTCACACCGCTGGACCACTGTCGCGCGCGGATGCTGCCCCTGGCGCTGCTGGTGGATAGCAGGCAGCGGCACTCGCACAAGCCTGCACTGTTGGCTGAGCACCGACGCCTCGCCGACGTGCAGCTGCGTCACGATCCGCAACGGCAGCGACACGACCTCCGGCTGGCCGAGCTGATCGTCGCTGATCACCCCCTGGTTGCCCAGACCATCCCACGCCAGAGCGCGAACGTCGAATGTTCCGTCGGGGATGCTGCCGTCGTCGGGCACGTTCGCGATCAGCTGCCCGGTCGCTTGATCGTAGGTCGTCGGCAGGTCGCGCCACGCGCCCGCGGACGTCTGGATCTGGACCACTCCCCCGGCGACACCCGGACCGCTGTCGGCCACAGGCACTATCCACTGCGTCTCGTTCGTCGGATCGATCGGAGCGAAGAACCCCGTCGGCGGCGTGTCCGCCTCGAGGAACTGCCACGCCTGGCTGGCTGACCAGCTCCCCGCGGCATCTTCGGCCTGGCAGATCAGCGACCCGCCCGGGGGCTGTACGGTGATCGTCGCCAGACTGCCGGGATACGTGGTGGTCTGACCGTTGATCGTGCACGAGATCAACTGCACCGGCGCCAAGCCCGACGCTCCTTGCGCGCTAACCTGAATTGACTGTGCAGACCCATACCAGCGGCCCTCATCAGGGCCGCTGCTGTAGGCCAGCGTGGGCGGCGTGCTGTCGATGTGAACGGTGTACGTTTGGACCGGGCTCCAGGAGCCCGCATTCGTTTCCGCGCGGCAGGCGATCGTGTCCACCCCGTCCGCAAACGCGGTCACCGACGCCTGACTCCCGGGCGTCCACGACGCCGCACCCCCATCCTGCGAGCACGACTCTCCGGCGATGCCCGACAACGACTGCGGCTCGGCGCCCGTCACCGACACCGTCGCCGGCCCCCGCGCCCACGAGCTCTCAGACGGACCCGCGAAGCTCACCGAAGGCGTCTGCGAATCGATGTTCACGGTCGCGGTCGCCGGCGACGACACGTTCCCAGCATTATCAGTCGCCGTACAGGAGGCGAGTGTCGTTCCCTGCTGGCTGACGGTCATCGTGTAGCTCGACGACTGCGGACTCGCGCCATCAGAGCACGACAAGGACTTCACGCCCGACACGTTGTCGTTCGCGGTCCACGTCACGGCTTGAGGCGATTGTCCACATCAAGCAACACGCCACTTGGGCCCGTCGCCTGGCTCGTCATCCCCGCCGGATTGCTGGCCTCGATCCGCAGATAGTTCGGCCCGTCCGGCAACGCAGCGATATTCGGCGTCCACGTGTAGCCGTTGCTGGGGCGAGTGGGGCAAGGTTTCGATTGCGTGTAGTCGGGCGCCACGTTGTGCGAGTCGGACTGCTCAACCACGCCTGCCGCGTTGACGATCTCAGCCTGGAAGTTGCAGATCCCGGCTGGATCCACCGCGTTATAGAAGAGGCTTGGGTTCTGAGTACCGGTCGCGGCGTTGGCGCTGAACCAAGGCGCTCCGCTGGTCAAGGAACCGCTAACCGTGAACGACGGCGGTGTTGGCTCGTCGATTGTCACATCGAGCTCGCCGACATTCAGGGAGGCGGCTGGGCCGAATCCCGGGTCGTTGGCGGGGCAGGTGGAGGCGTGACAGATGATGTCGACACCGACCTTGTCGGCGTGGTCGACGCTGGTCGACCACTGGGGGCCGCTCGGCGTGAACAGCGCCGCGCATGGCTGTCCGAGCGGGCATTCGCCGAGCCCGCCGATCCGGAAGAGGTTTCGGTAGCCCGCGCTCCACTGTACGATCCAGC
>JBEKRJ010000006.1:0-26857 GCA_049518835.1 Solirubrobacteraceae bacterium | reverse complement strand
GTTGATCACGTGGCCGCGGCGACGAGCGACCATCGCCGGCAGGATCGCGCGGGTGCAGTACATGAGCCCCTTGCAGTTGGTGTCGACCATCTGCTCCCAATCGGACAGCTCGCTCGCATACGCCGGCTCGAGCCCCTTCGCGAGGCCGGCGTTGTTGACGAGCACGTCGATCTCGCGGCCGGATTGCTCGAGTTCGTCGAACGTCCGCTGCACGGCGCCTTGGTCGCGGACGTCGAGCGCCAGCGCGATCACGTGCGGCTCGAGCTCGTGGGCGAGTTCGTTGAGCTGTTGCACTCGGCGCGCGGCGGCGAACACGGTGGCGCCGTCGGCGGCAAAGCGGCGAGTGATCGCGGCGCCGAAGCCTGCGCTGGCGCCGGTGACGAACACGGTGAGGACCATTGGCGCGACACTAAGCGATCTGCCGGGGGCGTGCGGGGGATCCGGTGCAGCCGGCCCGCTTCAGCCCAGCCGGCGAGGCTCAGCTGAGCCGACGGCGTTCAGGTGTGGAACGCGCTCAGGAGCGCGACCCCGACGACGACCGTCGAGACGCCGACGAACTGGGTGCGGCTCAGGCGCTCGCGGAACAGGACGTAGGCGACGAGCGCCGCCAGCGCGGCAAACTGCGACGACAGGACGGCGGCGACTGCGATCCCGTGGCGCGAGCCCGCCGTGTATGAATAGAAGCCGAGCACCTCGCAGGCCCCTGAGGCGGCGACCAATGGCAGCGCCGCGCGGGTGAGCTGGAGCCGGTGCCGGGCGGCGAGCGGTACCGCGAGCGTCACCGATCCGATCAGCCTCGCCGACAGCACGACCCACGCGGTCGGCAATGCGGCGCCCGCCCGCGCGGTCGCGTACAGGCTCGCGCCAAACGAGCCCGCTGCGGCGAGCGCGAGCAGCACCGCCGATCGGTGCCCGGCGGCGATCGGCTCGGGGCGGTCGGCTGCCGGCATCGCCGCGAGGCAGATTCCGGCCACGATCACGGCCAGCGTGGCGCCGACCGCCGGCGCGACGTGCTCGCCGGTGAGCAGCGCGATCAGCGCCGCGATCGCGCCTTCGGTCGAAAGCAGCGGCGCGATCAGCGTAACCTGCCCGATGCGCAGCGCGCGGTATGCGACCAGCAGACCGGCGACATTGCCGGCGCCTGACAGCGCCAGCCACGCGCCGGCCGATCCGCCGAGCCCGGCGGGAATGCCGGTGACGGCGGCCGCCGGCGCGGCGATCAGCAGCCCGACGAGCATCACCCACGCGACCACCGACTGGGGCGCGATCAGCCTGCTGGAGCGCGACGAGCAGAGCGTCGAAAGGGCCCATGCCGTTGCCGCACCCAAGCCGCCGAGGACTGCGATCACGGACTCATTGTCTCGTCGCGGACCACTGCGATCGGCGCTCGGCGCTGCGCAGGGCTCAGACGTGTACGGTGCTGCGCCCTGCGTCAGAGCCGGTGGACCGCGGCCAGCAGCGCGGCGTAGGAGCGCACGAGCGCCGTGCGCACCTCGCCGATCAACGGGCTGGGGAGCTCCCGGCCCTCGCTAACCCATCGATCGGAGTAGCCCATCGCGACCGCCCGCTGCTGCGCAGCCCCGAGCACGTCGGCCTCCTGCACTCCGTAGACGTAGGCGTACAGCGCAGCGAGTGCTCCGATCAGTGCCGATTCGTCGACGCCGCCTTCGTGGTGCTGGTGTGCGCGGTGCACGCGCCACCACTCGACCTCCAGCTGTGCCGCGCGGGCGGGGTCAAACGCTTCGCTGTGGCGTCGCGCGAGCAGCTGGTAGAAGCGGCACATCGTGCGGCGCGCGCCCGGCGGGTCGTTGTCGGGGACCGGCGCCCACTGCTGGTTGGCGCGCAGCACGAGCCAGGCACCGCGGATCGTGGCCGGCCACGGCAAGCCGAAGGTGTGGCGCGTCAAGGCGATCGCTGCGCGCAGGAATACGAGCCACTCGCGCCGGTAGTACGCGACCCAGGCCGCGGTCTCGAGCTCGCCGACGCGGCGCGGGTCAAACGCTCGGTGAGCCTTGACCGCCGGCGCACGTAGGCTCGATCGCGAGCGCCGGATCGGCGCAGACGGTGCGGTCGAGGTGGCGCGCATCGGGCCACCGTACCCGCTGATCGCGGCGCGCGACGGAATAATGGAGGCATGAAGCGACGCGTCGCAACCGCTCCGCTTGCCGCGGGAGGACTGATTGCGGGATATGCGGTTGCCGTGGCGAGCGGCTCGCGGACGCTCGGCGGCGTGGTGCTGGCCTGCTTTGGGGTCGCGTGCGTTGCGATCTGGTTGCGGCGCGACGGGCGCCGAACGACGGCGCTGCTGACCTCCGCGGGGCTGTTCGCGTTTGCCTTCTCGCACCTGCTCGGGCTCGTGATCGGCGCATGGCCGTCGGTGTTCGTCGTCGCCGCCGGAGCCGGGGCTCTGTGCTGGCGCGTGTCGGACACGAGCCCCGTACGCCGGTCGTGACGGCGCGTGGCGCGCGCGCCTACGCTGACGCTTGCGGCCCTCCCGCTGACCGCTAGACCGAAGTTGCGGCCTCAGATACTTCGGGCTAGACGTCGATCGCTGCGGCGGTCACCGCCGCCAGGCGGGTTGTCAGGCCGCCTGGCGGAGTGCCTCGAGCTCGGGGTGACCAGCGAGCCGGCGCAGCCCACGCTCTTCCAGCTGACGGGCCCGCTCGACCGAGATCCCCAGCTCGCTGCCCGCCTGCTTGAGCGTCATCGGCTCCTCGCCGGCGAGGCCGAAGCGAAGCCGGATAACCTTTCGCTCGGCGTCCGGCAGTTGCTCGACGACATCATTGATGCGCCGGTCGCGATCTGCATCGACGACCTCCTCGATCGGCTCGGGGCGGTCACTTGCAAGCAGGTCGCCAAACGCGGTCTCGCCCTCGTCGCCGACCGGTTGGTCGAGACTCGCGAGGCCGCGGCTGAGCTCGCGTAGCTCGGCCACCTCCTCGACAGGCAGCTCGGCCACCGCGGCGATCTCTTCGTCGGTCGGCTCCCGCGACAGCTTGGCGTTGAGCTCGCTTTCGATCTTGCGCACCTTGACCTGACGCTGTGCGACGTGCACCGGGACCCGGATCGTCCGGCCGTGGTTCTGAAGCCCGCGCTGGATCGCCTGCCGGATCCAAAGCGTCCCGTAGGTCGAGAACTTGAATCCACGGCGCCAGTCGTACTTCTCGACCGCGCGAATCAGGCCGAGCATGCCCTCTTGCACGAGGTCTTCCATCGCCAGCCCATGGCCCTGGTAGCGCCGTGCCTGCGACACGACCAAGCGCAGGTTGGAATTGATCATCCGCTCCTTGGACTCGAGGTCGCCGCGCTCGATCCGCTTGGCCAGCTCGATCTCCTCGGCCGCCGTCAGCAGCGGATGGGCTCTCGCCCGCCGCAGCAGCAGCTCGACCGGATCGGATCCGCTGTCGTTGCGATCTGCCTCGGCGCTCAGCGCGCGAATCTCGCCCACGCCGTCTCGTGCCGCCGCCGCATGAGCCGCTCGACGCCGGTTCTGGCGCTTGTTGCCAGTCGCGGCCGCAGGACGACGCCCGCCGCGCCCGCGCGCCGCCAGGGTTGTCGCATCTTCGTGGTCGTTACGCGCGCGGGTAGCCCCGTCCCGACCCTGTTCAAACTCGTTCAGTTCGTTCTCCAATCGTTTTTCCTTTAAGAGCCGTGGGTTGAATTGTAGCACTCGTTCGATGAATGTCGAACTAAAGGCCACCTAAGAGCTTCCGAAGTCGGCCCCGGGATTCGCCCCTGAACCGCGTCTTGTGACTGCGTCCGTATCGGCGCCTGCGGGAACTTCCATGAGCCCCAATTGGGCGCAGGCCTCGATCGATTCGTGTACCCGCGCTCGACCTTACCGATGCGTTGGGGCAAACATCGACCGCGCGAGCCCGAGAAACTCTGCTGCGGCCGGCGCGAGGCGGCGGCCCTCACGCCAGCCGAGCGTGATGTCACGGCTCAATCCGGGCTCGACGAGCCTGGCGACTGCGAGTTCTCGCTCAGGCCCCTGGGCGTCCGAGCGAGGCACGATCGCGATCCCCAGTCCGCACGCGATCAGGCGGCGGATGCGCCGGCTTTCGTTGGAGACGAGCTTGACCTCGGGCTCGAAGCCGGCGTCGCGAGCGGCCGACTCGAGCAACTCGCGCAGCCGGGCGCCCTGGCGATAGCTGATGAAGCGCTCGCCGGCCAGGTCGGCGATCCGCAACTCGTCGTGTGCCGCGAGCCGATGATCGCTGGCGTGAAACGTTGCGATCGCGAGCGTCGGCTCGATCGGCCCGCTGGCGCAGTTCCATAAGCTGAGCCTATAGATCGGCCATCAGATTAATCTTGGACATCTAAAGCGCTCGGCGCCATCAGGGTTGGCGAAGCACCCTCTCCTCTTTCTCGAGCACGCCCCGGAGCCGGCCTCATATTTCCGCCGGCTCTGGGGCGTCGCTCAAGCCAATGGGCGTCGTCGTGCGACGTCTGAGGGCCCTGCTGTCGGTGCGCCCTCTCACGGTTGGGGTGGTGATGCTCCCCTACGAGGGCAGGATGTTGACCGCGCGCGAGACGACGAGCCCGATCGTCACCAGTGAGACGAGCGCCTGGACGCCCATCACGCTCTTGGCAAGCGCCGTCAGCGGCATCGTGTCGGTGGGGCTGAAGGCGGTCGCGTTGGTCAGCGACACGTACAGATAGTCGATCAGCAGGGGCCGCCAGTGCGCCGGCCCGATCCGATCGTCGGTCATCTGCGGGAACAGCAGGTCGGGTGGGCCGTCGCGACCGGCGGCGCGCAGCCCGGGCCCGCCACGGTCAGTCTCCCAGTACCACAGGCCGAAGATCAACACGTTGGTCAGCCAGATCAGCGCCCCGGCAATGATCAGCCCGCGGCCGTTGCTGACGACCTTGTGCAGCAGGTGGTGGGTGAGCAGCGCCAGCGAAGTGATGTTCGCGGCGGTCACGAACAAGATCAGGCTCTGCGCGAGGCGCTTGCGTCCCATGTGGGGCCGTTCGAGCTGGCGTGGCGTTGCGATCACCAGTCCGACCAACAGCGCCGCCTCGAGCACGGGCACCAGCCAGCGCGGACCCTCGGCGACCGGATCGGGCAGCAGCAGCTGCAGCGCGATCGCGACCAGCACGGCGGCCTGCGCGTGCCATGCGGGCTCCGGCCTTGGCGGCGGCGGGTAGGAGCGGGCTGGCTTGCTGACAGCATCGAAGTGCGCGTCCGCCATCGCTGCAGAGCCTACGACGGGGACGTCCTCCGGCGGCGCAACCGTGTTGCGCTGCGCTCCCAGCTCGCCCCGATCGCGTGTCGATTTCGCTCACGCTCGTTCGATCAGCGAGCAGACCCGCGTACGGTGGACCGTTACGGTCCGCCGGCCGGGGTTCCAATCAAACGCCCAGCCGCAGGAGGCGCCGCATGCGCTTCATGAGGGCGGCAAGCCGAGGGTCACCGACGGCCCGTCAAGGAGGCGGGCCGGTAACGCCGTGTCGGAGCGCGCCGCCGCCGGTGAGCTCGACAGCAGCGATCGCGTACGCCGCGCGATCGATGCGATCTGGCGGATCGAGTCCGCGCGGCGTGGCGCTCAACCGCGCCGTGGCGGTCGCGATGGCCTACGGTCCGCAGGCCGGGCTGGAGGTCGTCGACGCGCTGGCGACAGAGCCGGCGCTGCGCGCCTATCAGCTGCTGCCGAGCGTGCGCGGCGATCTGCTCGCTCGTCTCGGCCGTGCGCACGAAGCGCACCGCGAGTTTGAGCGCGCAGCCTCGCTGACGGAGAACTCGCGCGAGCGCGAGCTTCTCGGCGAGCGGGCAGCCGCCTGTGCCTGGCTGAGCGGGGGCTGAACGCTCGCGCCACGCCGGCGTTAGGCCCGGCGGGGGGTCGGCATGGGCTTCGATCGCAACCGCGTTAGTGGCGACCGCGCTACAGCTCGATGATCTCGTCGGCCGTGCGGATCACGTCGGGATCGTGCGTGGCACAGATGACCGTCTGTCCATCGCCGGCGGCCGCGCCCGCGAGCAGCAGCGCGACCCGCGTCGCATTGGCCCGATCGAGACGAGACGTCGGCTCGTCCACGATCAACAGCCCGCGCGCGCTTGCCAGCGCTCGCGCAAGCGCGATCCGTTGGCGCTCTCCCGCCGACAGGCGCCAGACGCGCTGGCGGGAGCGCTCCTCCAGGCCGAGGCGTGCCAACACGACGGTCGCGCGCTCGCCCGCAGCGTTGGCGGACCAGCCGCGCAACGCGAGCGACAGCACGACGTTCTCGGTTGCGCTGAGGAACGGAACGGGCAGCGGGTCTTGGGGCAGGTAGCCAATCCGCCGGCGGCGCAGCTGCGCACGCCGCTCGGCGCTGGATGCGGCCAGCGGCTCGCCGTCGAGCAGCAGCTCGCCGTGCTCGAGTACGTCGAGGCCGGCGAGGATTCGCAGCAGCGTCGTCTTGCCCGCGCCGGAGCGCCCGGTGACCGCCGTGAGGCTGCCGGGGGCGACTGTGCACGACAGGCATTCGATCACGAGCCGGCGGTCGGCACCGCGGCCACGGCTGCGGACCGCTGCCCGCAGCTCGACCGCGGCCGCTTTCCAGGCGGGTGGTGCGTCGCGGTCGTCGAGACCGTCGATTGCAGGTGTGGGCGGGCTGGCGTCGGAGCTCGGATCGCCCCCGGTGGGTCGGGTGGGATCGCTGATCGAGCCGGCGCCGCTACGACGCTGCAAGCTGCCCGGTGGTGGTCGGTCAGCCGGGGCTCCCTCAGCCGCCGTCACGATCACGCCCTTTTCGACGGCCCGGACACGTGCGCGGTCGCGGATCCCAGCTGCGGTCAGCAGCTCGCTGGGCAGCTGCACCCAACCGCCTCGGCCGATGACCAGCGCGCCGCGCCCGTCACGCCAATCCTCGACAATCCGCCCGTCGCGGATCGTCACTGCGCGGTCGGCTGCGTCGGCGACGGCTTGCTCGTGTGAGACGACGATCACGGTCGTGCCGTGCGTCCGCGCGGTCTGTCTGAGCAGCTCGCACACCGCTTGCGCTGCCAGCTCGTCCAGCTCGCCGGTCGGCTCGTCCGCGAGCAGCAGCGGCGGGCGGTGGGCCAGCGCGGCACACAGGGCCACGCGCTGGCACTCGCCGCCGGACAACTCCCCGGGCAGCGCGTCGGCGCGATCCGCGAGCGCCGCGAAGGCGAGCAGCTCGGCGGTCCGCGCGCGCCGCTGCGCGCGGCCGGCGCCCCGCAATGCAAGCGGCAGCGCGACGCCTTGGCCGACCGGGAGATCGGGATGCAACGCGGCGCGAGGGCTCTGGTCCAAGAAGCCGATCAGCTGATGGCGAAACCGGGCGCGCAGCCGATCCGAGCGGCGACCGATGTCCTCTCCCAGCACGCGCACAACGCCCGCCGAGGGCGTGCGCAGGCCGGCGATCACTTGCAGCAGCGTGGTCTTGCCGGCCCCGCTCGGCCCTAGCACGCACAGGACCTCGCCGGGATGCACATCGAGGTACAGCCCCTGGAGGGCGGCGGCGTCGCCCTCGCTGGTCCGGTGCACGCAGAACAGATCGCGGCACTCGACGATCCTCATGCGACCGATCTCCGGCCCTTCGTACCCGTGGCCTGCGATCGGCGACGGTGACGGCCGCGGCCGTGTCCGTCAAACGACCCGCGGGTTAGCGAGCTCGTCCCAAGCACGCATGCGAGCACGAGCGCGAGCATCGCCACCGCTCCCCACAGCGCCAGCTGTGCCGAGGGCGCGACGGTCACGAGCGGTGGTTGGGGTACCGCCACCGTCCCCGCAGCCTGCACCGTCGCGACCGCCAGCCGCGTCAGGAGCACGCCGATTCCGAGTCCGACGGCGACGCCGGCCAGCGCCACGCTCAACAGCCGCAGTCGCAGCTGCACCCGCAGCGTGTGCGGACCGAGTCCCTGCGCCGCGAGGTCCTCCTCGAGCTGCTGGTCGCGAGCGTCGCCAACCAGTGCCACGAGCATCCCCAAGACGGCGAGGACACCCGAGAGCGCCGTCGCGGCCAAGAGCGTTCCGAGCACGGCGCGCGCGATCGGTGCGGACCGGAGTCGGTGCTCGATCGCGGCGCGGAACTGCACGCCCAGCTGCGCGAGCGGCCCGCTTGCGAGCGCCGCCCGCAGACGGGCAGGGCGCCGGGTCGCGATCCAGAGCTCGTCCGCTCGCCCTTGGCCGGGGAGCTGAGCATCGAGCGCGGAGGCGAGCGTGGCCTCGTCTGCGACCACCAACCCGCCGGCATCCGGGTCGACGGTCGGAAACCGCGATACCACGCCGACGATCCGGGCATCGACCGGGAGACCATCGATCGTCAGCGCGATCCGGCCGCTGCGGGTGGCGGCAGCATCGGTCTGAGGATCGACAAGCACGGGGACGGCGCGCACGTCGCTTGGCTGTCGCGGGCGCACGATCCCCGGCAGCCCGTCCTGCACAAAACTAACCACTAGCTGGTCGTTGGTGGCGCCGGAGGCGGCGCCTGGCGAATCGGTTGTGCCGCGTGTGCCGGCCACCACGCTCGCGGAGCCGACGGCGCGCCACGCTCCGAGCGGGGCGATCAGCAGCGGCCGCCGCGATCGCCCGAGCGCGAGCGCCGGCCCGAGCTTGACGATCGTGTCGGACTGCGCGCTCGCGGCGGGGTTCTCGGCGTTCTGATGGCCGCTGGTGGCCTCGACGCCGATCGGCTGGTCGAGCTCGAACGCCTCGAGCTCCCACGCGCCCGGGGGCAGCCGGGCACGAAGCAGGCTGCCGCCGGCGGCGGCGTTCCCCAGCAGCAGCTGGTCGATCGTCCCGTCGGGGGCGCGCAGGTCCGCTGTCACGGTCGCCCCCAACCCGCCCGCGGTCACAGGGACCGCCAGCCAGTGCGCCTCCGGAGGCACCAGCGGGCCGGGGGCGCGTACCGGCCCGGGCTCGCGCAGCCGCCCCGCGAGCGTCGCGATCGGGGCCGAGCCGTCGCTGGCGCGCCATCCGCGGAGCTGTGTGAGGGCCGACACGGGAACCCCCAGCGCCGGGACGGTGACGGTGGCGTCACCGTCCGTGAACGTCGCCACGGTGCGGCGGACCGGCAGCGCGTCACCGCCCGAGAGCGCGTCCCAGCGCGCGAGCGGGGCAAGCTGCAGCGGCGTGGCAAAGCTGGCCGTTGGCGACACGGTCGCGTCGAGCGGCACCTGCTGGGCGGCCTGGTCGGACGTCCCGCGCAGCAATGTCGCGCGGTACGCGAGCGCGAACGCGCCGAGGGCGACGCTGACCGCGATGAACGCGATCGCCAGCGCCGGCGACGATGGCGCCCTTGCGAGGGTCACGAGCGCGACACGCACGACGATCGGACCGCGGCGGGCTGCCCGCTCGGCGACCCGCAGCGCAGCGCCCGCGACTCGCCATACGAGCACCCCTGCCGCGAGGCAGCACAGCGGCGCCAGCAGCCCCGCCAGGCGACTGCTGTCGAGTGTCCCGCCGCTGCCGGCGAGCGCCAGCGCGGCAACGAGCACGACGAGCGCCGCGAGCGCCAGCAGATCCGCCAGGCGGCCGGCGCCGGACAGCACCGTGACGGCCACGAGCGACGTCGCGCACGTCCAGCCACCCGCGAGTGCAGCCGCGCCCGCCGGGCTGACCAGGCTCTGTCCGAGCACCGCTCCGGCCGGCAGGCCGCAGGCGACAGCGAGGACTGCCGACACGGCGATTGCCGCCGCGCCCCCGACGAGCACCGGTATCCCGCACACCAGCGAGGACTCCCCGACGACGAACGCGACGCGTTGTCCCGTCCGGGCTCCGGCCGCCCGCAGGCGCGAGAGCTCAGCGCGCTGATCACGCCGCAGGGCGCCGGCCGCGAGCACGATGAACACGCCGAACGCGGCGATCGCGCCGCCGCCCACCAGCAGCAACTGGCGCATCGCGGCGGCTGCCTGCGACTGCGCCGCGGCAAGCGCGGCGAACGGCGCGCTGATCGTGAACTGCCCGTCGCTGGCCAGCAGCGTGGCCTGGGCGAGCTGCAGCCGTCGCTGAAGCTCCGCCAGCTGCCAGCTGTGCAGTTGCGCGATTGCCAACGGCGCCAACCAGGCGTGGCTGCGGTAGATGCCGTTCAGGCCGGCCAACGAATCGAGGCCGGGCACGTCATCTGTCACCAGCAACGGCGGCTGTACGCCGCCCAGCGCCGGCGTGAAGCCAAGGGGTGCGGCTGACCGCAGCGCCGCCGTGCCGGCGATCGACAGCCGGACGCCCGAAGCCGCCAGCGTCGAGCGGACACCGACCGACCCGCCGACGGCGAGCACCGGACACGCCGCTGCCTTGCACGGCCCCGGCGAGCGCGCGGTCGTGGTGATCCACGGCGCGAGCGGCTCGATCGCGGCCGCGCGCACGACGATCCCGCTCAGCCGCACGGGGTTGAGCAGGTCGACCTCGGTCTCGCGCGTGAGACCGAGCGAACGCAGCAGCTCGGTCGCCTGCCGTCGCACATCCGGCGTGACCGGCCCCTGCCAGCTGACACGGACGGCGCGATCAGCGGCGGGCAGGCCCAGCAGCACCGACCGGGCGCTCTGATCGCCGGCGATCACGCCCTCGGCCGCCACCGCGCCGCCGAACGTGACCGCCAGCCCGATCCCGAGCCCGATCAGCAACCAGCGGCCCGGCCGCCGGCGGGCGCGGGCGCCGATCAGCAGCAGCGGGGCGCGGAGCAGCGCCATCTCACCCCTCCCCGTTAGCGCCGCCGTCGTCAGCGGGCGGGCGGCGGCGGTAGTACTGGGCTCGCGCTTTGGCGCGCCCGCCGCAAACCAGCATCGAGCACCACTTGCCGGTCAGGTTGCGGGAGTGGTCATAGAACGCCCATCCGCAATGCTCGCCGGCGCAGACCTTCAGTCGCGCCCAGCTGCGATCGAAGATCGCGCCGGCGGTGATCGACGCAATCGCCGCGACGGCGTGGTCGACGCCCGCAGCCGCCGGTTGCAGCCGCGCGCGCGAGCACCAGGCCCGATCGGCCCGCGGCTGATCGACCCCAAATCGAATCTCGACGAACGCGCCTTCGACGGCGGCGTTGATCGCTTCGATCGCGCTCGCGTCGGCGGGGCTTCCCGGCACCGGCAAGGGGCGGCCGTCGCCGGCGCTTGCGTTGGCTCGCGCCAGCGCGCGCAACCCCTCGCGCAGCGCCAGCACGCGCGACAGCTCCGCAGCGCCCAACTCGACGTCGTCGACGAGCAGGCCGTAGCGGCGCAGCCACGCCGCCAGCGCCGACGGCGAGCCGAGCAGCTCGGCACCGTGCTCGATCTCGAGGTCGTAATGCGTGTTGACGAACGCCTGAACGACCGCCAGCTCGCCCGGTGCCGGCGCGCGTCCACCAGGTTGCAACGGCGTCGGCAGTGCGCTCTCACCAGTCATAACGTGGTCGCCGGTTAGGCTACGCGATCGGGCAGCGGCGCCGGCCAGCGATGGAGAGCCGGGGGTGGGGTCCTATACTTGGCCCACCGACACTTCGTGAGGAGCGAGACGTGCAGGAGATGGTGATCTACGGCGTGAGCTTCGACATGGTTGGCAAGCAGCCGATCGTGCTGCTGAAAACCGTCGAGAGCAACAAGTTCCTCCCGATCTGGATCGGACACCCCGAGGCGGCGGCGATCCTGATGAAGCTCCAGGGCGCCTCGACGCCCCGGCCGATGACCCATGACCTGCTGTCGGATGTGCTCGGCGAGCTCGAGGTGGAGTGCACGCGCGTCGCCGTCACCGAGCTGCGCGAGAACACCTTCTACGCGTCGATCAGCCTGCGCGCCAACGGGCGTGAGCTCGAGATCGACTCGCGGCCGAGCGACGCGCTGGCGCTGGCGGTGCGGGCGGGCGCGCCGATCTACGCCGCCGACGAGGTGATCTCCGAGTCGGCGATCGAGTTTGAGCACGAGGTCGAGGACACCGAAGAGGTGGTGGAGAAGTTCAAGGACTTCCTCGATCGCGTCTCGCCGGAGGACTTCGCGAGCGAGGAGTAGTCGCCGGCGCGTGGTCGCGCGAAGCCGCACGCTTCGGCGGGGGTGGCGAAACGTTACGTGGCGCGGGCCCTAGCCCGGCGAGCCGGCGTGGACCGCCACTAGGATCCGCTCGATCAGCTGATCGAAGCCGATCCCGGCCGCATCGGCCGCCTGGGGCAGCAGGCTGGTCTCGGTCAGCCCGGGAATCGGGTTGAGTTCGAGCACGTACAGCTCGCCGGTGGCAGACTCGAGCATCAGATCGACGCGCGCGAACCCCGAGCAGCCGAACAGCGCGTACACGTCCAGGGCGATCGTCCGGGCTCGCTCGGCGACGGCGTCGTCGAGCTCGGCGGGGCACACGAACTGGGTGCGCCCGATTTCGTAGCGCGACTCGAAGTCGTAGAAGTCTTCCTGCTCGGGGACGGCCTCGACGATCGGCAGCGTCCGCGCCTCGCCCTGTTCGTCGATGATCGAGATCGCGAGCTCGCGCCCGGTCACGTGGCGCTCGAGCAGCACCTTGCGGTCATAGGAGAACGCCGCCACGAGCGCGCTGGGGACATCGGCGGCGGTGCGCGCGAACTTGATCCCGAGCGCTGAGCCCTGGCGCGCCGGCTTGACGACGATCGGGAACTCGAGGCGCTCCTCGATCGCCGGCAGCGCCTGCGCGGCGCCGAGGTCCTTGAATGCCGTCTCGTTGAACGCGTAGAAGTCGGGCGTCGGGATCCCGCGGTCACGCATCGCGTGCTTGGCGAGCACCTTGTCGGCGGCGCGCATGCAGGCCGACACGCCCGACCCGGTGTACGGGATCCCGAGCACCTCGAGCAGCTCCTGGACGGTCCCGTCCTCGCCGTCGCGGCCGTGCAGGGCGACGAACGCGATCTCGGGCCGCGCCTCGATCAGCCGCTCCACCAGGTCCCCTCCGACGTCGACCGCGACCACCTCGTGGCGCAAGCGCTGCAGCGCGTCCTCGACCAGTCCGCCTGACTTCAGCGACACCTGCCGCTCGAGCGAACGCCCCCCTTTGAGCACGGCGACGCGGCTCAACGCCGGATCATCCGGCCTGCGTACGCTTCGCGGGCAGGCGCAGGATCTCGGCTAGCTCGCTGTCGGCCGCTTGCGGCTGCCTTGCGGCCTCGCGCGCCGGCGACGCTCCCGGCTGACGCGAAACGCCCCCGGATGCGCGGGCGCCGGTCAGCGTGCCATACAGCTCGACCTGCTCGCGGACGATCTCGCCCAGCCGCCGGACGCCCTCACGGATCAGGTCCTCGCTGACGCCGGAGAAGTTCAGCCGCATCGACGAGCCGCCGCGGCCGTCGACGTAAGCGGCGCGGCCGGGGACGAACGCGACGTGCTGCTCGAGCGCGCGCGCCAGCAGGTCGGTCGTGTCGATGTAGTCCGGCAGCGTCGCCCACACGAACAGCCCGCCCTGCGGATGCGTCCACGTCGCCTCGCGCGGGAACTGCTCGGCGAGCGCGTCGAGCATCACGTCGCGCCGGCGCCGGTAGATCTCGATCAGCGAGCGCACGTAATCCTCCCACGGCCCCGAGTCGAAGTACGCGCCGACGAAGTACTGCGAGATCGACGACGAGCACAGGTCCGATGCCTGCTTGCCGATGCTCATCTTCGCCATCACGGGCGCCGGCGCCGCGGCCCAGCCGAGGCGGACGCCGGGGGACAGGATCTTCGAGAATGTGCCCGCATAGATCACGAACTCGCCGCCGTCGAGCGAGCGCAGCGTCGGCAACGGCGTGCCCTCGTAGCGCAGCAGCCCGTACGGGTTGTCCTCGAGCACCAGCAGCTCGCGCTCGCCCGCGATCCGCACCAGCTCGATGCGGCGCTCGAGCGACATCGTCACGCCGGCGGGGTTGTGAAAGTTGGGCACCGTGTAGATGAACTTCGGCCTGCGGCCGGTGCGCTCGAGCTCGTCGAGCGTCGACTCGAGCTCGTCGACCCGCATCCCGTCGCGGTCCAGCGTCACCTGCACGACGTCGGCCTGGTAGGTGCTGAAGGTCGGCACCGCGCCTGGATATGTGGGCGCCTCGGTCACGACGACGTCGCCCGGATCGAGCAGCGTCTTGCACACCAGGTCGATCACCTGCTGACCGCCGGTGGTCACCAGCAGCTCGTCGGCATCGATCTCGATCCCCTCGGCCGCCATCACCTTGACGATGCAGCGCTTGACGAGCGCAAAGCCCTCCGTCGGCCCGTACTGCAGCGCCCGCGCGCACGACTGCGCGGCGACCGTCCCCATCAGCGACGCGTAGGAATCGGGCGGGAAGGTCGAGGTGTCGGGCAGGCCGCCCGCGAGCGAGATCACGTCTGGCCGCTCGGTCAGCGCCATCAGATCGCGCATCGCCGAGGACTTCA
Source organism: Solirubrobacteraceae bacterium (assembly GCA_049518835.1). GTDB lineage: Bacteria > Actinomycetota > Thermoleophilia > Solirubrobacterales > Solirubrobacteraceae > Palsa-465. The sequence continues at coordinate 12,591 of JBEKRJ010000006.1, read as the reverse complement.
TCACCTTCGTGCGCTCGGCGAACAACGCCGCGTAGCGCTTGATGTCCCGTGCCGTCGACCGCGTGCGCCTAGAGTTCGAGTTCATCGGCGGGGCCTGTGGTCGGGAGGCTCCGCCCGCCTCTCGTCTATCTTCACGAGCAACCACGGTACACCACGATGCATCTCGCTCTGGACATCTGTCAGGGAATCGGCGTCGCTGCGGCGGTCGGCATTCGCCCGTTCCTGCCGGCGCTGGTCGTCGGCGCGCTGGCGGCCGGCGACGTCGAGCTGCACGTGCAGGGCACGGATTACTCTTTTCTGCGCGGCGTCCCGTTCCTGCTCGCGATGGTGCTGTTGACGATCGTGGTCGCGTTCGTGCAACGGCGCTGGCCCAAGAGCACCCAGCAGCAGCGGGGGCCGTTTACGATCGTGCTCGCCCTCGCGGGCCTGGCGCTCGGGGCGCTGCTGTTCGCCGGCGCCCTGCAACGCGGGCACAACGCCGCGTGGCCGGGCTGGATCGGCGGCGTGCTGTGCGCGGCCGTCGCGCTGGCCGCGACCATGCCGCTGATCGTGCGCGTCCGCGGCCGCATGGAGCAGAGCATCGCGGCGACGCTGCCGATCTACGTCGAGGCAGTCGCGGTGCTGTTCGCGGCGCTGTCGGTGCTGGCGCCGCCGGTCGGGCCGATCGGCCTGCTCGTGCTGCTGTGGCTGCTGGTCGCCGGACGCGGGCGCGAGCAGCAGAAGTACGCCGGCCTGCGGATTCTCCGCTGACCAGATTCACGACACGCCCGACACGCCCCCTAGCCCCGACAGCGTGAACGGCGCCGCGAAGCCTCCCAAGAAGCTCGTGCTGGTCGTGATCGACGCGCTCAAGCCGGCGATGCTCGAGCGGGCGATCGCCGCCGGCCGGGCGCCGGCGCTGGCCCAGATCCGCCGGCGCGGGACCTATGTCGACGAGTGCGTCGCGGCGTTCCCGTCGGTCACGCCCGTCTGCGCCGCGACGATCACGACCGGCGTCGGCCCCGACCGCCACCGGATCCCGAGCATGAACTGGTATCACCGCGAGGAGTCCCGCTACGTCGAGTACGGCTCGAGCTTCTCGGCCTCGCGCCAGTTCGGCGTGCTGCGCTCGCTGACCGACACCGTCTACCGGATGAACGCCGAGCACCTCTCGCACGAGGTCGACACGGTGTTCGAGTCGCTCGACGACGCCGGCGTGCGCACCGCCGGCACGACCTACCTGATCTACCGCGGGCGCCACCAGCACGAGGTCGCCAACGAGACCGCGCTCGCGACGATCGTCACCTCGACGCTGTTCCGACGCACGATCGACGGCCCGCTGGAGCTGTTCTACGCCGACCTGTACGCGAGCCGCAAGACCGGCTGCCGCGGCCAGCTGGGGATGCCGGGGATCCGCGACCAGCACACCGGCTGCGTCGGCGCGTACCTCGTCGAGCACGACCTGTTCGACTTCATGCTGTTCTCGCTGCCCGACAACGACGCCTGGTCGCACCGCAACGGGCCCCACGCCCAGGTCACCTCGATCGCCGCCGCCGACCGCCAGCTCGAGCGGCTGATGCACGCCGGCGGGGGCCCCGAGGCGTTCTTCGCCGAGCACGCGGTGATCGTCTGCTCGGATCATTCGCAGGCCGCCGTCGAGGACCGGATCCGCCTGGACCGCGAGTTCAGCGAGTTCAAGCTCGCGACGCCGCGGCCGTCGCGGTCGGTGGGCGCCGAGCTGGCGCTCAGCCCGGCGCAGCGCTCGGCGATGATCTACGCGCTCGACGAGGAGCGCCACGCCGAGCTCGTGCGGCGCTCGATCAAGATCGTCCGCCAGCTCGAGGGCGTCGACCTGGTGCTGGCGATGTCGGGCTCCGAGGCGGTCGTGCACAGCCGGCGGGGGGAGTTGCGCTTCGCCCCCGGCGGCGAGCTCGAGGATCTGCGCGGGGCGCGCTGGTCGGTCGAGGGCAACCTCGCGACGCTGCGCGCGGAGGTCCAGGAGGGGCGCTTCATCAGCACCGAGTACCCCGACGCGCTCGCGCGGATCTGGTCGGCGCTCAACTGCCCGACGGCCGGCGATCTACTGCTGTCCGCTGCGCCGGGATACGAGTTCGTGGACTGGGGCGGGGCCGACCACGTCGGCGGCGGCAGCCACGGATCGTTGCATCGCACCGACTCGCTCGGGGCGCTGCTGTGGTGCGGGACGGGCCCGGCGTCGGCGGGCGTGCGGGCGCAGTGGTCGCTGTGCGACGTGGCAACGATGGTGCGCGAGCACTTCGGCTTACGGACCGACCCGAGCGCGAATTAGGAGACTGTTAGCGTTCCGGCGCCATACAGTGCTCATACAGAGCGCCGATACAGTCCGCTGCGATGCCTAGAGACCTCAGCACAACCGTCGAGCTGCCGCTGCACGTCCGCGTGCGGCTCGGTGTCCGCCGCGGCCACAACTGGCTCCAGCTCGTGCGCTTTGCGACCGTTGGCGCGACCGGCTACATCGTCAACCTGTGCGTGTACGCAGCATGCCTGCATTTGCTCGCAATCGACTACAAGATCTCCGCGGTGATCGCGTTCGCGATCTCGGTTGTCAACAATTTCTGGTTGAACCGCCATTGGACGTTCGACGCCAAGCACGAGCACGCGATGTTCCAGGGGGCGCGCTTCTTCGCCGTCTCGCTGGTGACGTTCGCCTTCACGTACGTGATCCTGCTGACGCTCGTCGAAGGCTTCGGCGTCGAGAAGCTGGTCGCGCAGGCGATCGCGATCTTCGCCGGCACGCCGCTGTCGTTCGTCGGGCAGAAGCTTTGGAGCTTCCGGGCCTAGGGCGCCCGCGCAGGCTCCTCGCGCGAGCGCTCGCGCTCGCACTGATCCTTCCAGCACTGCTGGCCGCGGCGGCGGCGGGCGCGACGACGACCGCGGCCCCGGCGGCGGCGACGACCACCACCGACCCCAACGCGCCGGTGCTGGTCACCGATCAAAGCCAGCCGCCGCCCGGCTATCGCCTGACGGCCGCGGTCGTCGAGCGGATCGCGGCGCGCGACGCGGCCGTCCGGGCCGAGTTGCGCGACCACCCGAAGGCGATCGCGTACGAGTACACCAAGGGCCCGGGGCGCTGGCAGGTGAGCTGGTTCTCAAGCGGCGCCAACCAGCGGGAGCTGCTGCAGGTCTACGTCGACGACGCGAGCGCCAGGGTGACCGAGGTGTGGACCGGCTTCCAGGTCGCGTGGACGATGGCCCGCGGCTACAACGGCGCGTTCGGCCGGCGCGTCAACGCGCTGTATGTGTGGCTGCCGTTGTGCGCGCTGTTCATCGCGCCGTTCTTGCCTTGGCGGCGCCGGCCGGGGCGCCGGCGCTGGTCGCTGCTGCACCTCGACCTGCTGATGCTGCTCGGGTTCTCGGTCTCGCTCGCGTTCTTCGACCACGCCAAGATCGGCATCTCGGTCCCGATCGTGTACCCGTTCCTGCTCTATCTGCTGGTGCGGATGGTGGCGCTGGGATTCGGCAAGGGGGTGCCGCGCGCGCCGCTGGCGCTCGCGGTCCCCGGATCCTGGCTGGTGGTCGCGACCGTGTTCCTGGTCGGCTTCCGCGTCGGCCTCAACGTGACCAACTCCAACGTGATCGACGTCGGCTATGCGGGCGTGATCGGCGCGCAGAAGCTCGTGCACGGCGAGCCGCTGTACGGGCACTGGCCCACCAACAACGCGCAGGGCGACACGTACGGCCCGGTCAACTACTACGCCTACGTGCCGGCTTACCTGATCTTTGGCTGGAGCGGCACCTGGGACCAGCTCCCCGCCGCGCACGCGGCCGCGATCGCGTTTGACCTGCTGACGCTGCTGGGGCTGTTCTGGCTCGGCCGCCGGATCCGCGGCCCGACGCTCGGGACCGTGCTCGCGTACCTGTGGGCGGCGTATCCGTTCACGCTCTGGTCGCTGTCGTCCAACACCAACGACACGCTGGTCGCGCTGATGCTCGTCGCCTGCCTGCTGGTAATCACCTCGGCGCCGGCGCGCGGCGTCGCCGGCGCGCTCGCGGGGCTGACGAAGTTCGCGCCGCTGGCGCTGGCGCCGCTGCTGGCCCGGGGCGTCGGCCCGAGCTTCCCGCGCCGGCGCGCGCTCGCGTCCTACGTGCTCGCCTTCGCGCTGACCGGCGCCGTCGCGATGGCGCCGGTGCTGGACGGCAACCTGCACTGGTTCTGGCACGACTCGATCGCCTACCAGGCAAACCGCGTGACGCCGTTCTCGATCTGGGGGCTGTGGGGCGGGCTGGGGCTCGAGCAGCACCTCGTCGAGGGAGCCGCGGTCGCGCTCGCGCTCGCGTTTGCGTTCGTCCCGCGCCGGCGCGGCACGATCGAGGTCGCGGCGCTCGCCGCGGCGATCGTGATCGCGCTGCAGCTGGCGGCCAACTACTGGCTGTACTCGTACGTCGTCTGGTTCTTCCCGCTCGTGATCGTCGCGCTCGCCGGCGCCCACCCCGCGCCCGGGCGCCTGTGGGCGGCGGCCGCGCAGGCGCCCGGCGAGGACACCGTGCTCGCGCCCGCCGGCGCGTGACGCGTCCGGCGCGGCCCGGACCGGCGATACATTGCGCCGCCGGCGCTCGCCCGCGAGGTAGAGCCCCTAAGGGCCCTAACTGACCCCCGGCGCCGGCTCGAGCAGCTGCTCGATCGACACCGCCCGCAGCGGCTCGCTGGCCCGGATCAGGACCGCGTTGAGCCACGGGTCGTCGGTCGCGGTCTCGAACTTGATCGGCATCTTCGTGATCATCGCCGCGAGCGCGAGCTCGCGCTTGACCCCGATCACGCCGCCCCGCGGGCCGGTCATGCCGACGTCGGTGATGTAGGCGGTCCCGCCCGGGAGCACGCGCGCGTCGGCGGTCGGGACGTGCGTGTGGGTGCCGACGACCGCGGTCACGCGCCCGTCGAGGTGCCAGCCCATCCCGATCTTCTCGCTCGTCGCCTCGGCGTGCACGTCGACGAGCACGTGGTCGACCTGGTCGCGCAGCGCGTGCAGCGCCGCGTCGACCTCGGAGAACGCCGGCCGGCCGGCGTTCATGAACAGGTTGCCCGAGACCGAGATCACCCCGAGGCGGACGCCGTCGCGGTCGGTCGCGCACCAACCGTGGCCGGGCTGGCTGCGCAGGAAGTTCGTCGGGCGCAGGATCCGGGCGTTGGCGTCGAGGTAGGGGTAGATCTCGCGGTGGCGGTAGGTGTGGTTGCCGAGCGTGATCACGTCGATGCCGGCGGCGAACAGCTCGTTGGCGATCTTCGGCGTGATCCCGATCCCGCCGGCCGCGTTCTCGCCGTTGACGACCACGAACGTCGGCGCGTGGCGCTCGCGCAGCGCCGGCAGCAGCGACAGCAGCGTGCGCTTGCCCAGCCCGCCGACGACGTCGCCGACGAACAAGATGCTGATCGGATTGGTCATACGCGGCTCATACTTCCAGTTGCATGCGTTCTTGGCTGTCTTGGCAACGGGGGGATCAGCCGCCGCCGGACACCGACGAGCCAGACCCCGACGCCCGCGCGCGCGACGCCGATCAGCACGCGCACGAGTTCGGGCCCGGCGTGACCTCGGTGGCGCCGGTGATCGTGCCGCGCTGGATCCAGCTCGTGCTGCTGCCGATCGGGCTGCTGGGCCTGTGGGCGCTCGCGCGCGCGTCGGGGCCGGTGCTGCTGATCTTGATCATCGCCAGCCTGGTGGCGCTGATCCTCAACCCGGTCGTGCGGATGCTGTCGCGCCGGATCCCTCGCGGGCTGGCGATCCTGATCGTGTACCTGGGGTTCTTCGCCGGGCTCGGCGGCATCGGCGTGCTGCTGGCGAACCCGATCGGCACGCAGGTGAGCCGCTTTCAGAAGGACATCCCGAACTTCGTCCACCAGGCCAACCACGATCTCGCCAACCTGCAGCGGTGGCTGGACCGCCACGGGATCAAGGTCCACGTCCAGAAGCAGGGCCAGACCGCGCTGCAGACGCTGCAGAAGGACGTGCTCAAGCGCTCCAGCGACATCGTCTCGTTCTCCCAGGACCTGCTCGGCAGGATCGTGACGATCTCGTTCGACTTCGTGCTCGTGCTGGTGCTGTCGGTGTACCTGCTGCTCTACGGCGAGCAGATCGGCGACCTCGCGCGGCGGATCATGCCCGACGGCGACGGCACGCCCGAGGACGACTTCCCGCTGCTGGTCCAGCGCGCGGTGTCGGGCTATGTGCGCGGGCAGTTGCTGTTCTGCGCGATCATGGGCGCCAGCGCCGCGTTCTGCCTGGCGATCTTCGGGCTCGTCGGGATCTTTCCCGACGGCGGGCGCTACGCGCTGTTCTTCGGCGGCTTCTACGGGCTGATGGAGTTCATCCCGTACATCGGCCCGATCATCGGGCCGCTGCCGGCGCTGATCCTGGCGCTGTTCGAGCACCCGATCATCGCTGTCTGGGTGATCCTGCTGTTCGTCTGCCTGCAGCAGCTCGAGGGCCACTTCGTCGCGCCGCAGGTGTTCCGGATCTCGCTGCGGATCAACCCGATCCTGATCATCCTGTCGCTGCTGATCGGCTACCAGCTGTACGGCATCGCGGGGGCGCTGGTGGCGCTGCCGGCGCTCGCGGTGATCCGCCAGACGGTCCTGTACCTGCGCCGGCATCTGGTGCTCGAGCCGTGGAGCACGGCGAGCGTCGGCACCGGCCTGATCGGCGTCCTGTGCCCGGAATGCCGCGCGGTCGTCCCCGAAGGCGATTCGTTCTGCCGCTCGTGCGGGGCTTCGCTGGAGCCTCGAGTCGCGGCGCGCTGAGCGTGATCCATCGAGTGCCGGAGATGGCGGCACAGAACGACATGCCCCTCGGTGCCCGCGCGCTGACGAAGCGGTTCGGGACGCGAACGGCGTTGCTCGCGGTCAGCTTCGAGCTGGCGCCCGGCGAGCGCGTCGCGGTGATCGGGCCAAACGGCGCCGGCAAGACGACGCTGCTGTCGATCCTCGCCGGCGTGCTGGCGCCGAGCGAGGGATCGGTTGACGGCGCGCCGGGGCGGTCGGTCGGGTGGGTGCCCCAGCAGCCGGCGCTGTACTCAAAGCTGTCGGTGGCCGAGAACCTGCGCCTGTTCGCGCGCCTGGAGAAGCTCCCGGACCCCAACGCGGCGGTCGCGCGGATGCTCGCGCAGACCGGGTTGCAAGACCGCGCCGGCGAGCAGGTCGGGCGGCTGTCGGGGGGCAACCAGCAGCGGGTCAACATCGCGATCGGGCTGCTGTGCGAGCCCGCCGCGGTGCTGCTCGACGAGCCCTCGGCGGCGCTTGACCCGCGCCAGCGCGAGCGCCTGTGGGAGTTCATCGGCGCCCTGCGCGCGACGGTCGTGTTCTCGACTCACAACGTCGCCGAGGCCGAGCGCTACGCCGACCGGGTGCTGGTGCTGGCCGACGGCGAGCTGCTGTTCGACGGCTCGCCGTCGGCGCTCGCGCAGACCGCCGCCGGCGCGTTCGAGGCGGCGTTCGTCGCCTTCCTGCACGAGCGCGGCCACTGATGCGCTGGCTGGCGCTCAAGGACCTGCAGATCCTGCGCCGCTCACGGCTGCTGGTCGCGCTGCTGGTCGTCTACCCGGTCGCGATCGCGCTGATGATCGGCTTCGCGCTGTCGAGCCCGCCCGGCAAGCCGAAGGTCGCCTACTACAGCGGCGTGGCGCCGGGCCAGGGCGCGCTGCGGTTCGGCGACCAGACGATCGACATCTCCAAGGACGCGGCGCAGCTGCTGGAATCGATCGATCCGATCCGGGTCTCCTCGCCGGCGCAGGCGATCGCCAAGGTTCGCGCCGGCGACGCGCTCGCGGCGCTGATCGTGCCGGCCGCGATCGTGCCCGAGGTCCAGAGCCTGGTCACTCAGGGGGTCGGCAATCCGACCGTACAGCTGGTGCTCAACTCGAGCGACCCGCTCGAGCGCCAGTACGTGCAGCAGGCGATCGCGACGCAGCTGGACACCGTCGAGCAGGCGATCTCCAAGCAGGTGCTGCGCGTCGCGGTCGGCGATCTGCAGCGGGTGCTCGACGGCGGCACCGTCCAGCTGCTCGGGCAGAGCGTCGCGCTGCTGGGCCTGCACGATACGCGCACGATCGTCGAGGGCACGATCGCCTCGCTGCCGGCGCGCTCGCCGCTGGCGCCGGCGCTGCGGCAGGTCGCGAGCTTCGCCAACCTCGCGATCGACGGACTCGCGTTCGCCAGCCCGGTGCTCGGCTCGATCGGGACGCCGCTGACCGTGCAGCAGACCGAGCTCGCGGGCAAGACGACGCCGAGCGCTTCCTACGCGGTGGCGATCGCGGTCGTCGTGTCGCTGATGTTCGTCGCGGTGCTGCTCGCCGCCGGGATGCTGGCGATGGAGCGCTCCGAGAACGCCTATCGCAGGTTGGTACGGGGATTGGTGGCACCGACCGCGTTGCTGGCCGAGAAGATCGCCCTATCCGCCGCAGCTGCCGCGGTGGTGGCGCTCCTGATGGCCGCGTTCGTGTCCCTGTTCGTGCACCTGCAATGGGCGCGCTTTGAGCTGTGGGTCGCGGCGCTGGCGCTCGGCGCGCTCGCGTTCGGGGCGCTCGGGGTCGCGATCGGCGCCGTCGCGCGCGAGGTCGGCGTCGCGTCGCTGCTGGCGTTCTCGCTGGCGCTACCGGTCGCGTTCGTCGCCCTGGTGCCGGCGGCGGCCGTGTCGGGGTCGGTCAAGACGGTGCTCGACGCGGTTGCGTTCGTGTTCCCGTTCAAGGCCGCGCTGCAGGCGGCCGCCAACGCGTTCAGCGCCACCGGGCCGTCGATCGGCGGGCCGCTCGTGCACCTGGCCGCGTTGACGGTCCTGTTCGCCGCGCTGGCGCGGCTCGCGTTGCGGCGCTTTGCGCGCTAGCTCGGGCCGACCATGCGCCGGAACATCACGACGCAGATCACGGCGACGATCAATGCCACGATTGGGAGTCCGGCCCCGATCGCGCCGACGACCGCGAGCACGAGCCCGACGACGCCGACGACGCCGGCCACGCCGCCGGCGACGACCAATTGGTAGGCGCGCTTCTCGCGCTGTCGCCGTGGCGTGTAGTTGCCCCGCTTCTGGAGATTTGCCACCTGCTCAGAGTACCGCGTGCAGCGGGTAGGGTGTAGCGCGTGAGCGATCAGACCCACTATCTGCTGCTGTACGAGTACGTCGAGAACATGGTCGAGCGCCGCGGCCCCTACCGCGAGGCGCACCTGGCCCGGATCCGCGAGCAGCGCGACGCGGGCCGGATCGTGATGGCCGGCGCGCTCGGCGATCCACCGGTCGGCGGGGCGATCGTGTTCCGCGGCGCGGCGCCGGCCGAGATCGAGGCGTTCGGGCACGCCGACCCGTACGTCGAAGCCGGGCTGGTCGACAGCTGGCGCGTGCAGCGCTGGAACATCGTCTGATCGCGCGCCGGTATTCTCGCTGAGACGATGCCGTTTCCCCAAACCCGCATGCGCCGGCTGCGGGCTACGCGCGCGCTGCGCGGCCTCGTGCGCGAGACGCACGTGGCGCCGTCGGATTTCGTCTATCCGATGTTCGTCGCGCACGGAATCGACCGGCGCGACCCGATCGCCGCGATGCCGGGCGTCGATCACCTGTCGATCGCGCACGCGGTCGACGAGGCGGGGGAGGCGTTGTCGCTCGGGATCCCGGCCGTGCTGCTGTTCGGGCTGCCGGCGACCAAAGACGCGGGGGGATCGGGCGCTTGGGACGACGAGGGGATCGTGCAGCTGGCGACGCGCGCGCTCAAGCAGGCCCATCCCGAGCTGCTCGTGATCTGCGATCTGTGCCTGTGCGAGTACACCAGCCACGGCCACTGCGGCGTCGTCGCAGCGGATGGGAGCGTCGACAACGACGCGACGCTCGAGCTGCTCGCGCGGACCGCGGTCTCGCAGGCGCGGGCGGGCGCGGACGTGATCGCGCCGAGCGACATGATGGACGGCCGCGTCGGGGCGATCCGCGCCGCGCTGGACGAGGAGGGGTTGGCCGACAAGCCGATCATGGCCTATTCGGCGAAGTTCGCGTCGGCCTTCTACGGGCCGTTTCGCGAGGCGGCCGACTCGGCGCCGGCGTTCGGCGACCGCCGCGGCTACCAGCTGGACCCCGCCAACGGCGACGAGGCGCTGCGCGAGGCAGCGCTCGACGTGCAGGAGGGGGCCGACATCCTGATCGTCAAGCCGGCGCTGCCGTACCTAGATGTCGTCAGGCGCGTCAAGGACGAGACCTCGCTGCCGGTCGCCGCCTAGAGTACGCGATGGTCAAGGCCGCCGCCGCCGCCGGCTACCTCGACGAGCGCGCGACCGTGCTCGAGACGCTGACGAGCATCCGCCGCGCCGGCGCCGACATCGTGATCACTTACCACGCAAAGGAGGCGGCCCGATGGCTGCAGTAGGGTCGTCGTTCGGTCCCAAGGTACGCAGCCGCAAGGACGGCGCCGCAATCGCGCTCGACGAGCTCGACAAGCGGCTGCTGAACCTGATGCAGGGCCGCTTCCCGATCGCGCCCCGGCCTTACGCGGAGGTCGCCGCCGCGGCGCAGATCTCCGAGCAAGACGCGCTCGCGCGTGTCCAGCGGCTGCTCGACGAGCGGATCATCCGCCAGGTGACGCCGATCTTCGACACTCGCGCGCTCGGCTACAGCTCGATGCTGGTCGCGGCGAAGGTCGACGCCGAGAACCCGTGGCGGGCGGCGAACGTGATCAACGCGCATCCCGGCGTGTCGCACAACTACCTGCGCAACCACGAGTTCAACATCTGGTTCACGATCGCGACCGAGCCCGACTCGCCGCTCGGGCTCGAGGGCACGCTCGAGCTGCTCGCGCGCCTCGCCGGCGCGGAGTCGATCCGCCAGCTGCCGACGCTGAAGCTGTTCAAGATCCGGATGGACCTCGAGATGGAGGGCGACACGTCGGCGCTCGCGAAGGCGGTCGAGGTCGCGCCGCCGGCCGAGACCGAGCCCCAGCCCTATGACGAGCTCGACGTCGCGGTGATCCGCGCGCTGCAGGGCGACATGCCGGTCGTGCCCGAGCCCTTCGCGCCGGCGGCCGAGCTGGTCGGCGTCAGCCAGGAGGCGCTGCTGGCGCACCTGCGGGGGATGCAGGAGCGCAAGCTGCTGCGCCGCGTCGCAGCGATCCTGTTTCACCGCCGCGCCGGCTTCTCCGCCAACGGGATGGGCGTCTGGAAGGTGCCCGACGACCAGATCATGGAGCTCGGGCCGCGGATGGCCGCGTTCCGGGGCATCTCGCACTGCTACCAGCGGCCGACTTACGCGGACTGGCCGTACTCGATCTTCACGATGGCGCACGGCCGCTCGAAGGATGAGTGCGACGCGATCCTCGACTCGATCGCGGCGCAGACCGGCGTGCAGGAGCGCTCGACGCTGTACTCCTCGACGGAGTTCAAGAAGATCCGGCTGCTGTACTTCACCGACGACTATCGCGCCTGGGAGCGCGAGCACGCCGGCGTGTGAGCGCAGCCGAATACGTCACGACGCGCTCGCATGAGCTCTACCGGCGAGCGCTCGAGCTGCTGCCCGGAGGCGTCAACTCCCCCGTCCGCGCAATGCGCTCGATCGGCCGCGAGCCGATCTTCATCGCCCGCGGCGAGGGCGCGACGATCGTCGACGTCGACGGCAACGAGTACATCGACTGGGTCTCGTCGTGGGGCCCGCTGATCCTCGGGCACGCGCACCGCGCGGTCGTCGACGCGATCGTCGAGGCCGCGATCGACGGCACCACGTACGGCGCCCCGACCGAGCGCGAGGTGACGCTCGCGGCGCAGATCGCGCGGCGGGTGCCGTCGGTGCAGATGCTGCGGATGACCTCCTCGGGGACCGAGGCGACGATGAGCGCGCTGCGGCTCGCGCGCGCCGCGACCGGCCGCGAGCTCGTGCTGAAGTTCGCCGGCGCCTACCACGGGCATGTCGACGGGCTGCTCGCGCAGGCCGGCTCGGGCCTGGCGACGCAGGGCATCCCCGCCAGCCCGGGCGTGCCCGCCGCGGCCGCCGCGGCGACCGTGATCGTCGACTGGAACGACCGCGAGGCGGTGATCGAGGCGACCGAGCGGGATCGATTTGCGGCGATCATCGCGGAGCCGGTGCCGGCGAACATGGGGGTGGTGCCGCCGGCGGCGGGCTTCCTCGAGCTGCTGCGCGAGCGCGCCGACAAGACCGGCGCGCTGCTGATCTTCGACGAGGTGATCACCGGGCTGCGCGTCGCGCGCGGCGGCGCCCAGGAGCGCTACGGGGTGATGCCGGATCTGACGATCCTCGGCAAGATCATCGGCGGCGGCCTGCCGGCGGCCGCCTACGGCGGCGCGGCCTCGCTGATGGAGCGGATCGCGCCCGCCGGCGACGTCTACCAGGCGGGGACGCTGTCGGGCAACCCGGTCGCGACCGCGGCCGCGCTGGCGACGCTGGAGCTGCTCGACGCGCGCGCCTACCGGCGCCTGGAGGCGGTCACCGAGGCGCTGGCCGCGGGCCTGTGCGCCGGCGCTGCCGGCGCCGGCGTGGCGGTCTGCGTGCAGAGCGTGCCGGGGCTGCTGACGCCGTTCTTCTGCGAGGGCCCGGTGTGCGACTACGCCGGCGCTGCCGCCTGCGACCTCGACGCCTACGGGGCGTGGTGCCGCGGCCTGCT